>NZ_JACJDN010001000.1:0-819 GCF_014163565.1 Pseudoalteromonas sp. SR45-5
TATAACTCGTTAGATGAATATGTAGCAGGCCTTAAAAAAGCAATCAACACACCATCAGAAATTTATGGTGATCTTGATGATTACAAGAGTGAAAACCCTAAGCAGTTAAATAAGAATATTCTGCAGATTGAAAACGAATTTTACTCGCCAATTCGTCCTAAGCGTAATGCTAAAAGTGGCGAAACGCCAACGGATGCACTGCTTCGAGCAGGCATTGAATACGTAGAAATTCGCGCATTAGACGTTAACCCGTTTAGCGAAGTTGGTATTGATATTGAGCAAATTCACTTTTTAGATGTGTTTTTAACGTATTGTTTATTAAAAGATTCAGCTCCAATGGATTGGAAAGAACAAGCACGCAGTACTGAAAACCTCGACACAGTAGTCAATCAAGGTCGAGAAGAGGGGCTAATGCTTAACTTTAATAACACACAGCGTAGTCTTCAGTCGTGGGGCGATGAAATATTTGCACAGCTCACTGATGTCGCTAAATGGATGGATAATGCTTATGGTGTTAATTATTACTCCGATACTATAAAGCGCATGGCAACGTGGGTGCATAATCCAGAGCTTACTTATTCTGGACGTTACGTGTCGCAATTAAAAGAGTCTGGTTTAGACAACGGTCACTTTGCACTAGCACTGGCTAATAAATACAAACAAAGCCACGCAGACACTGATTACAGTGAGTTTTTAAAGCCTTGGCTGGAACAACAAGTTGTAGAGTCTAACGAAGCACAAACTGCAATTGAGCAAGCAGATACTCAGTCATTTACCGCCTTTTTAGATGCGTATTTTGGCGGTAAATAATCTTAATAC
>NZ_JACJDN010001001.1:0-814 GCF_014163565.1 Pseudoalteromonas sp. SR45-5
GGTGCTATTTGGCAATACAAGCCAGGTCATAGTATCGCTACAAGTATTTCTCATTCAGAACGAGCACCGCTTTCGGCAGAACTTTTATCTAACGGTTTACACATTGCAACTGGCACGTACGAGCTAGGCCTTGGTTACAATATTGAAGATAATGAAGCGCATTTTGAGCCAGAAAATATCAAGCAGGAAACTTCAACAAACTTAGATTTAAGCTTTAGACGCTTTAGCGGTGATTTTGGTTACACCGTTAACTTTTTCTATAACGATATCAAAAACTTTTATTTTCAAGAAAATACGGGTTTAGTTTACGATGAAGAAGATGGTTTAGAATCAGCTATTGGTGCACATGACGATGCTGTTGCGGTTTATCAGTTTACAAGTAAAGACGCAGAGCTTTATGGCATTGAGTTTGACGCGCATTACCAAGTAACACCAAGCGCTATGGTTAAAGTATTTGGTGACTCAACTCGTGCAAAACTAAAAGACGACGAAGGTAATTTACCACGTATCCCTGCCAATAAATTAGGCTCTGAGTTACAGTACGATTTAGGTGACTTACAACTAACATTAACGGGTACTCATTACTTTGATCAAAACGATGTAACTGCCTTTGAAACTCAAACTGATGGCTATACGTTATTTGATGCACAAGCTAATTACCAATTAGGTTTAGGCAGTGTCGATGCACAGCTGTATATAAACGTTGATAACATTACTGATGAGTTAGGTTTTGTACATAGCTCATTTATTAAAGATAAAGCCCCACTACCAGGCAGAAACTTCCGCTTTGGTGTTCGTGGCTATTTTTAATAAT
>NZ_JACJDN010001002.1:0-813 GCF_014163565.1 Pseudoalteromonas sp. SR45-5
TCAACAAGCTGACAACCCCATACTTGTAACTGCTGTAACAAGCCTTTTGCCGCTTGGTGATCTCGCCCTTCACATACAACGACTGTTTGTTTTACCCAGTGTGATATGTCAGGGCCAAACATAGGATGCAAACCAACCACAGGGCCACTATGCGCAGCTTTTAGTGCTTTAATAGGCGATTGCTTTACCGATGTAATATCAACTAGTAAACAGTCATCATCTAGTTTAGGTAACTTAGCAACTACTGCGTCCAATGCATTAATTGGTACGCTAATCATTACTAGCTTGGCACCTTTTAAAATATTTTGCGCATCGTTTTGCTGATCTTTATCTAAAACTTTAACTTCGTAACCTGAGCGAATAAACTGCTGAGCAAATAGCTGCCCCATAGCACCTTGACCACCTACAATAACAATTGGCGAAAGCTCTGGCGCTGCACATGCAAGTTTTGCTTGTTGGTTTTGATAGGCTTCTCGCATCATGCGTCTTAGTATATCTTCAACGAGATCGGGGCTTACATTTTGATTTATTGCTTCTTGTCTTCTTGCCGCTAATAGCTCTGCTTCACGATTAGGTGCATGTAAAGGCGCGCCTGTTTGTTGTTTTATCTCACCAATTTTTTGCGTAATACCATTACGTTTAGCAAGTAAGGCAACAAGTTGTGCGTCGCATTCATCTATACCTTCTCTCAGCTGTGCTAAATCACTTATGTCAGCCACGTTCATACCACCTTAAAAAACAAATAACGTAAATATAAATTTACATAAAAGTAAACTAATCAATACGATAAATACTAACAGGATCAGCTAATTG
>NZ_JACJDN010001003.1:0-811 GCF_014163565.1 Pseudoalteromonas sp. SR45-5
TTATTTTGCATTTCATACGCTGTTTTTTGACGAGTGTCATACTCTAATTTAGGAAGTTTTACTCTTTCCATTTGGTTTTGAGTTAGCGCTGATCTAAACATAGATTTAGGTACATTAATTTTTAACTCAGGTACTGGCCTCAGTAAATATACAGGATTATTCTCGGTAAATTCACAAATAGTATCGACCATATGCGATACTAAATTTTCTCTATAAGCATCATTTCTTGTTTGAAATCTACTATCAATAAAGCGGTGTGGTGGAAAGTTACTTTTATTTTCATTTTGACCAAATAAATTTATTGATGTCCTATTAATTATTATTATGGGTATTCCGCTAAACTCATTACCAGCACGAGTGATTAATTTACTGATTAGTTTACCGCAAGAGTCATCTATAACGTTACCTAGCCTGTCTGTAGTATAAAGCCCCTTTATGGTATTACAGGCGCTTAACCCCCAATCGATCACTGAGCCATTATATAGCTTTGCTTGAATACCAATACCTTCAATTAAGGCTTGTGCATGGCTATCACCTAAAACGATAGCCTTAACTTCACCGTTACCATATCTACAAGATGGAGAATCTCCATCGATAAGTGAACCACAATAATGCTCTCGGTTATTTCTGTTCATACCATTAGTAACTATCAATTGTTTAGAGGTTAGTCTAATTTCACTATCAAAACCGTTATTTAAAATAACTACGTATCCAGTTATTCCAACAATTAATACTAAATATAATGGTTTACACTTTATGTAATCTAAACGTGTATCAAAACTGCTTTTGAACTTAATTTTTTCAATATATT
>NZ_JACJDN010001004.1:0-808 GCF_014163565.1 Pseudoalteromonas sp. SR45-5
GGTTACCAAGAACAGTATTTGGCTCAGTTAACTGATGACTTAGTTCCCGTGCTAGGTGTTAATCCTTCAAATAAAAATACGTAACCCGCTTAAATTTCAAACTAATTACACTTTTAAACCAAGCATATGTGCAATCTGTAACCATATAGTCGTTTTTGGTAGAAAAGTGTTTGACATATTTTCTGAAATCTTTATTATACGCCCCACAAGACGGAGAGGTGTCCGAGTGGCCGAAGGAGCTCCCCTGCTAAGGGAGTATAGAGTTTGTAGCTCTATCGAGGGTTCGAATCCCTCCCTCTCCACCATTTCTTTTAATGGCGTGTTTTGTAAAATTTTAAAGTATGGGTGCATAGCTCAGCTGGATAGAGTACTCGGCTACGAACCGAGCGGTCGGAGGTTCGAATCCTCCTGCGCCCACCATACTTTAATAACTCGCTTAGAGTCTAAATAAGCAAAAGCTCTACTTAGAGTTAAAATAAGTAAACTATAAAGTGGGTGCATAGCTCAGCTGGATAGAGTACTCGGCTACGAACCGAGCGGTCGGAGGTTCGAATCCTCCTGCGCCCACCACTTTATAGACTCATACTTAGAGTATAAAAAAGTAAAGTGTTGGCTAAAGCCAAACGGTCGGAGGTTCATTCTTACAAGATACGTCCTGCGCCCACCACTTTATAGACTCTCACTTAGAGTAAAAACAAGTAATAGTAAAAATGAAAGCGGGTGCATAGCTCAGCTGGATAGAGTACTCGGCTACGAACCGAGCGGTCGGAGGTTCGAATCCTCCTGCGCCCACCACTTTCATGTTTTC
>NZ_JACJDN010001005.1:0-805 GCF_014163565.1 Pseudoalteromonas sp. SR45-5
AATTAATAGTAAAAGCATTCCCGCCCCTGCGCATAGCATCAGCTTTAAGTAAATCAATCGCGTTTGATTTAGAGCGATTGTAGCTTACATTATTGTTGCCCATACCGTCGCCATCACAGCTTTCACCTTCTATTCGGCCTAAAAGTGTTGCGCCACTTTCGTGTGCTTCTTGGTCGCTATAAAATTGCTGTAAATCTCTTTTATTAACGTAGGTGCCAATTTCTTGAGATAAAACACCGTTGTCTATGTCTGTATGATAGGTCATTCCTGAACAACCGGTTATTGTGGCCAGCACTGTTATTGCCGCTATAAAACGTAGCATATTTATTAGTCCTTTAATTTATTATTTAAAGTAGTAAATTACTAACAAAATCAAACGCTGGCAATGTTTGCTAACGGGTAAATTGTTAGCATTTGTAAATGTATTTAGATTTTACTGAGCATAGGGTAAGTAAACAAAAAGAAGTGAAAAACGTTCACTAACCAGTGGCATATAATAGCCCATTCTAAACGCTGCGTTTTATAAAAAATATAGCCGTATCCTAAGCCTGCAATAAATGAAACCAATACATAGTTAATTCCTCCAGCAAAATGTGCTAAAGCAAACACCGCAGCAGTCATTATTGGGGCAAGTAACGCTGGGCGAGTAGATGTGATTATTTGGCTAAGTTTGGTTTGTAATAAACCTCTAAACAAAGCTTCCTCAGCTACACAGGTAAATAAAAGATTAATAGCAATAAAGGCTAACCAAAAGTTGGGCACTTTTGGGTTAAAGCTTACAAGTCCAAGTGTTAAAGCCGCAGTG
>NZ_JACJDN010001006.1:0-804 GCF_014163565.1 Pseudoalteromonas sp. SR45-5
TTAATTTTTTTGACCATGCTGATATTTATACTTTTGGTAAAGCAGAGCAGGTTTTTGGTAAAGCATTAAGTGAGCGGCCAGAGCTTAGAGAGCACATGTATATTCAATCTAAGTGTGGGATTCGATTTGAAGATGACTTAGGGCCAAAGCGTTATGATTTTTCCCAAAAGTGGATTGAGCAGTCAGTTGAAGCATCATTAAAACGATTAAATACAGATTATTTAGACGTACTTATGCTGCATCGCCCTGATCCACTCATGGAAGTTAACGAAATTGCTCGCATATTTAGTTGCTTAAAAGAAAGCGGTAAAGTGCGCAATTTTGCAGTGTCTAATATGCAGCAGCACCAAATGAACTTTTTACAACACGCACTTGATATGCCAATTGTTGCTAATCAAATTGAGGCTAGTTTGCAAAAACATCAGTTTGTTGATGAAGGTGTATATGCCGGTAACAGTGACGGTAAAGATCTTAATTTTACGCCAGGTAGTATTGAGTACTGTCGTCATTTTGAAATCCAAATTCAAAGCTGGGGTAGTTTATGCCAAGGCTTGTACAGCGGTAGTGATTTATCAAACGCATCTCAGGCAGATATCAACACCAGTCTTTTAGTTAATAAGCTGGCTGCACTTTATGAAACCTCTGCTGAGGCAATTGTACTTGCATGGTTGCTTCGCCATCCCGCATCTATTCAGCCAATTATTGGAACAACTAATGCTAAACGGATTAAAGCCTCTTGTGATGCTGTAAACGTAGAGCTAACTCGTGAGCATTGGTATGCACTTTATGTAAGCGCTAAAGGCC
>NZ_JACJDN010001007.1:0-803 GCF_014163565.1 Pseudoalteromonas sp. SR45-5
CGCAAACGTACTAGCCCAGGAGCAGAGAATACGTGAGTAATGAATTAATTTTTGGCTTTCATTCTGTTGAAGCAATTTTAGAAAGCGAACCAGAGCGCTTTGTAGAAATTTACGCCCTTAAAGGTCGTGACGACAAACGCTCAACTCCGATTATTGATGAAGCACGTAAATTTGGTATTTCAGTACAGTTTATGCAGCGTAAAGCCCTTGATAGCAAATCAAAAGGTGAGCAGCATCAAGGTATTATTGCTAACGTAAAAGCAGCGCCAACGTTTAATGAAAAAGATCTTGATGCGATAATCGCTCGTGAAGACACACCGTTTTTACTTGTGCTTGATGGTATTACCGATCCGCATAACTTAGGCGCATGCCTACGTAGTGCAGACGCGGCAGGTGTTCACGCTGTGATTGTACCTAAAGATAAGTCGGCTAAGCTTAACGGTACCGCACGTAAAGTGGCATGTGGCGCAGCCGAAACAGTTCCGCTTATTCAAGTGACTAACCTTGCACGTACGCTTCGCGAAATTAAAGATGCAGGCGTATGGGTTGTAGGTACCGCTGGCGAAACTGATAACCACGTATTTGATGCAAGCTTAACGGGGCCAATGGCTATTGTTATGGGCGCAGAAGGCGAGGGCATGCGACGCTTAACGCGTGAGCATTGCGATATGCTCGTTAAAATCCCAATGGCGGGTACTGTTTCAAGCTTAAACGTATCGGTAGCCACGGGTATTTGTTTGTTTGAAGTATTACGCCAACGTAACGCAAATAACTAATATATAAAACGATAAGTTTTATGTGTT
>NZ_JACJDN010001008.1:0-800 GCF_014163565.1 Pseudoalteromonas sp. SR45-5
CCAAGTCAGGAATGAACGTTTTAAAAAATGACATAAGGTATCCATTAATAACTTCTTAACTTTACAAAAACACCAGTTAAGATTTAAATAATCATAACTTATTTAGGTAGTTAAAGTAATTATCAGTTATTTGGGTTAAAAGTGACAATACATAGATTAAATTATGTATTATTGTGTATTGATATTAAACCTTTATTCCGATTATTTCCCAGTTCTAAGTAAAGTATCAATATATGCTAGCTCTTCGCGAAAAAGACCGCTAAAGAATGTGGATTGTTCAACTTTTACGGCGTCATCGGGTTGGGCTTTGCTGATATCTGATAAGTTTGGTTGTTAACCACCAGCATTCGTTGCTCGAAGTGTTTATCGCTGTTGTTAGAAATGATGACCATTTTATCTTTTGTAAATTAAAGCGATAGAGCGTTACGGGATATGGTCATAGGCTTGTTGCTCTTGTGATGGAGAGTTACCAGTATTTACAGCATTACGGTCTAACAGCTTACTGTTAACAGTGCTTGTTGCAGTGCGACTTGCTGTGATTGACTTAAAAATTTTGTCGTCATAATGCGTGGTCAGCCTCAGTTAAAATTAAAGGTGACATTTAATATTGAAGGTTAAGCAGGGCTATATGTGAGTCATGCAGCAGCAAAAAATGAAGCAGTAGTCATAACAAAATTGGGCTGACTCTTTACTGAATTATCAAAATACGATTGTAATTAGTTAGATAGTTTTGAGATATATTAGCATCAATATTTTAATATCAAGGTAGCCCATTGTTCTGGTCTTTTCTTTTTTACAAT
>NZ_JACJDN010001009.1:0-797 GCF_014163565.1 Pseudoalteromonas sp. SR45-5
TGTACTATTTATATGACCGCTACCAATCGCACTAACTTGAGTTAACTCAGGGGGCAGTGCTAACAGTTCGCTTAGCTTATTTTGTATTGAGATATTCATTGTGCTCACTTATGCCCTTTTTTTATGCGTATCGGGCAACTATTTTTTCGATAATTTCAGCATTCGCTTCAGGAAAATCATAATTTTCTAATTCACTAATTGCTACCCATTCGCTAGGTTGCCCTTCAGCGCCATGTGCTTCACCGCTAAAGTTACTTACTACGTGTACATCTAATTTAACGCATTTATCGCCGTAGTCATGTTCAATCACCATCAATTGGCTAGAGCTGTGAATGGTTAGTCCAACTTCTTCAATAAGCTCGCGTTTAAGTGCAACAAACACACTTTCTCCAGCTTCAACTTTACCACCAGGAAATTCCCATAAACCGCCTTGATGTTGTTCATCTGCACGTTTACAAATGAATATAGCGTTATTTTTCTTAATAACACCAACAGCTACATGTACAATTTCTATAGTCATTACTTTAAAACTCCATAAAAAAAAGCGACGCTAGCGCCGCTTTTTTAATAAGCTACTGACAATATTGGGTTATTTTAATTTACCGCAACACTGTTTGAATTTTTGACCTGATTTACAAGGACAAGGGTCATTACGACCTACTTTTGGTTCTGTACGAGCCATTACTGTCGCTGTTTCTGGCGCTTCGCCACCTACGTGCTCAGCTTCTTCATGTTGGTATTCGCGAGGAGCATTTTCACTTTTACGGTGTTGCTCTTCTACTTTTTCAACATCTTCT
>NZ_JACJDN010000100.1:0-8749 GCF_014163565.1 Pseudoalteromonas sp. SR45-5
CCTTTTTACGTCTTACTAACTTTTATCTAAAATCCCCTTGAATTCGCAACCATTCGACACAAGATTGCAACTACAACGATCCAAACGCCTATATCACGCGTAGACAGTGACCTTACTTGTTAACAACTTAGAATATCTTAGATAGTTTTTATCTTTGCACTAGGGTAGTCGCTTCTATATGATGCGCTCCTTTTTAAAATCAATAGTCAGCAGCCCTCAAGGGAATCAACATCATGTTAAAGCCATTATCAGCCAAAAAAGTAGCACTTAGCCTGGCCGTTTCTTCTGCACTTAGTGCACCCTATTCTTCTGTATTTGCTGCAGAACAAGATGTTCAAGCCGAAAAAAGCATTGAAGTGATTTCAGTAACAGGTACTCGCCGTAGCTTACGCAGTATTGCCGAAAGCTCAGTACCTGTAGATATTATTACCAGCGGTGATATGCAAAGTACGGGTCAGCTAGAAATAAGCCAAATACTAGCAAACCAAGTACCTAGCTTTAACTACCCAAGTGCCACTATGGGTGATGGTACTGACCATGCAAAACCAGCTGTTTTACGTGGATTAGCACCCGATCACACATTAGTACTTATAAACGGTAAGCGCCGCCATGCCGGTGCGCTATTAAACTTAGCAGGTGTTGTTGGTCGAGGCTCTACCGCTGTTGATTTGAACATGATCCCAACCTCTGCAATTAAACGTGTTGAAGTACTACGTGATGGCGCAGCCGCACAGTACGGTTCTGATGCAATTGCAGGGGTAATTAACATTGTACTTAAAGATGCCTCAGAAGGCGGCAGCGTTAGCGTAACGTACGGTAAATACGATACTCAAATGGCTGGCGTACCTCAGCTAGAAAGCACCTATGCAGATGCTAACGGCGACTTAGCGTTTAATACCGGTGGCGACAGAGAAGTAAACGACGGTGCAACACGCACTGTTAGTGCAAACTCTGGTTTTGCGTTATCTGATAACGGCTTTGTTAACGTATCAATTGAATACCGCGATAACGACTCAACGCAGCGCTCAGGCTTTGACCCACGCGAACAATACAGCCGTCTTGATGATGGCACCCTAGACCCACGCGAATTTACTATCGATCGTTACAATCACCGTTTTGGTAAAGCAGACCTTGAAGACTACGCACTGTTTTACAACATGGGTTACGATTTAGATAACGGCTTAAACCTTTATTCATTTGGTAGCTACTCAAAGCGTGAAGGTAATTCAGGTGGTTTTTACCGCCGAGCAAAAGACAGCCGTAACGTTTTAGAAGTGTACCCAGATGGCTTTTTGCCGCAAATTGAAACAGACGTACAAGACTACTCATTTGCACTGGGCTTAAAAGGCGAAACTAACGACTGGACATGGGATGTAAGTACCAACTACGGCCGCAACGACTTTGGTTTTGGTGTTGTAAATAGTATTAATACATCACTAGGTGCCGACAGCCCAACTGAATTTGATAACGGTGCACTGGTTTACGATCAGTTTTTAGTAAACGCAACGGCCAACACCACACTCGATTTAGGCTTACCTGATGACGTATTTTTTACCGTAGGTACTGAATACCGCCACGAAAGCTACAAAATAGAAGAAGGCGAAGAAGCGTCTTACATCACCGCACTTGATAGCAACGGCAACCCAATTGCAGCCGGTGGCGCGCAAGTACTTGCTGGTTTTGGACCAGAAAGTGCGACTGACGAAAGCCGTCATAACATCGCTTTATTTGTTGAGTTTGATACCTACTTAACAGAAAAATGGAACGTCGTTTTAGCGGGTCGTTATGAAGATTACAGCGACTTTGGCGACACATTTACCTCTAAACTTGCCTCGCGTTACAGCATTACTGAAAACCTATCGCTGCGCGGTGCAATTAGCACCGGTTTCCGTGCGCCATCTTTAGCGCAAAGCTCGTACCGCCAAATCTCTACTGTACTTGAGAACAACCAACCATTTGAAGTTGGTTTATTCCCAACCGATTCAGCCGCAGCGCAAGCACTCGGTGCTCAGCCGTTAGATGCAGAAGAGTCAGTAAACGTTACTGCGGGCTTTATGTACACGCAAGGCAGCTTTAGCTTAACCGTTGATGCGTACCGTATTGATATTGATGACCGTATTGTATTGTCTGAAAACTTAGAGGGCGATGCAGTTGTTGAAATACTACAAAATGCCGGTGAGCTAAATACCGAAAGCGTACGTTACTTTACCAACGCTATCGATTCACGCACGCAAGGTGTAGATATAGTTGCCACTTATAACCTAGATTTAGACAACTTAGGTGATTT
Source organism: Pseudoalteromonas sp. SR45-5 (assembly GCF_014163565.1). Taxonomy (NCBI): domain Bacteria; kingdom Pseudomonadati; phylum Pseudomonadota; class Gammaproteobacteria; order Alteromonadales; family Pseudoalteromonadaceae; genus Pseudoalteromonas; species Pseudoalteromonas sp. SR45-5. The sequence goes on from NZ_JACJDN010000100.1 coordinate 2,288, forward strand.
ACGCCTAAACGTAGCAGCTAATTTTAACGACACCGAAGTAACACACGTAAACGACAACCCAAGCGAACTTAACTCACTAGGTGACGACTACGTAGTGTTTGCGCGTCGTGAAGTAGGTCGCTTTGAAGAGGGCACGCCAGATAGCAAATGGAACCTATCAGCAGTGTGGAACTTTAACGAATGGCAAACAACGCTTCGTGCCACACGTTATGGTGAAGTCGCTGATATATCAACAACAGCTGATCGCGATGAATCCCTAGACCCTAAATGGATCACCGACTTAGAAGTGGCATACCGTCCAGACGAATATTGGAAATTTGCCGTTGGTGCAAACAACTTATTCGATCAGTACCCACAAGCAACCGTGGATAACATTGGTTACTCTGACTTTGGCCAAATATTCCCGTACACGCCATATGCACCGTACGGATTAGACGGGCGTTTCCTATACGGTAACATTACTTACAGCTTTTAATAAATAACCTAAAAGCAAACACTTAAAAAGGATGCCATGTGCATCCTTTTTGCTAACTTTTAGTATTTTTAACCAATCATTAGTAAACCGGCTTTTTAAACACACCCATCAAATCAATAAAATCAACAACTTACAGTTGGTCTCGTTTTTGCTCTACTATGCTTATACAAAACAAGCATAAATAACAAACACAAAGGACTAAACATGAGCTCATCAACTGTATCTAGCATTACAAAACCACTTTCGCTTATTGGCGGCATTTTATTATTAAGTGGCTGTGTATTTCATATATCGCCAAGCGTTGCCTCAGTAAAGCAAACTCAACAGCTATCACTGCCAAGCAATAATCTTGAATATTTAAATGTATTAAGCGGTGCAGGTAGCCTTGAAATAAAAGGCTCAAAAACGGCCACCAGCATTAGTGTTGATGCCACTATTTACACAGCCGACATTGAAGACGAATACGAGCTAACGCTGGAGCAAGACGGTAAACAGGCAAAGCTTGTTGCCCAAAATAAAAGCCGTAATGGTATTAGCTTTTACAGTGGTCAATCTCCAAGTATTAATTTAGTGGTTACTGTGCCAAGTAATCTAAATTTAGATATTGATGATGGCTCTGGCGACATTTTTATAAGTGCTATGCAAAGCAATATTGATGTAAAAGACGGCTCGGGGAATTTAACGATAAGCGGTGCTAAAAACCTAACTGTTGACGATGGATCAGGTGAAGTAAACCTTGAAAACATCGCAGGTAATTTAGAATTAACCGACGGCTCTGGCAGTATTCATATAAACAACGTAAGTGGCAATGCAACTATTGACGATGGTTCTGGCGAAATGCACGTGAGCAACATAAGCGGTTCGCTAAACGTTGAAGATGGATCGGGTGATATAACAATCAATAATATAAGCGGTGCTGTTAATGTAGATGATAACTCTGGCGACCTGCTTATTGAGCATATTGGTTCAAGCGTAACAATTGAAGACGGTTCGGGTGATATTCGCGTTAACCATGCAAAGGGGCTGACTATTACTGAGTCGGGCTCGGGCGATGTAAGTATCGATAATATTAGCGGTTCAGTAAAAGTAGCTGACTAACTTTATTTAAGCGTTATTTAACTACCATTTTATATACTTTATGCCCTATCAATCTGGGCATAAAGCACTCCCCTCAAAGTATAAATTATTTAAAATCAGCACTGTTTCGCGTTAACTACTTCCTAAAATAATGAAAATTTATTTATTTGATTTATTTTTTTGCTTTATAGCTAATTTGGGTACATATTAATATTCAACTTATTAAAAGGATATTAATATTATGAAATGGAAACTCTTAATTCTAATCACGACTCTATTCACGCTTGTTGCATGTGGCTCTGGAGGTTCAGACTCCAAAACAGTAACTAAACCGCTCAGCACTAATACAAAGCCTATTGCGGTTATTACCACCGAACAATCGGGGTTTAAAGTAAATACTACCCTCGTGTTTAGCGCAGCACAAAGTAGCGACCCCGATGGCGATGCACTCACCTATCAATGGCAATTAGTCAGCAAAAACGAACAAGTAGAAATACCGATTACGGTTAATAATGAAAGTACCGTTGAGTTTTCAGTATCTGAAGCACAAGAGTACCAATTAGTATTAACCGTGAGTGACGGCAAGCTTTCAAGCACACCTGCACAAAAACAACTCACCGTTACTGCAAATACCCAACTAATTGCTAACGCAGGTAGCACACAAACCGTTAAGCAAGGTGATGTTGTGCTTTTAAATGGCGCGCAAAGTAGCACAACCAGCGGCGCCATTAATCAATACAAATGGCAATTTATTACCAAGCCCGTAGCAAGTAATGCAACGCTTGAAAATGCGACTCAAGTTAAAAGCCAGTTTGTTGCCGACGAAATAGGCGAGTTTAAAGTTGAGCTTACCATTACTGATTCACAAGGTGATACAGCAAGCACTGTCGTGCTCATCAAAAGTGAATCGCTTAATTCTAACTCATCGCCACAAGCGGTTATTAACGTAGAAAATAAAACAATTGCCCCAAATGAAGTTGTTACGCTTTATGGTAACCAAAGTACTGATCCCGATAAAAACGATACGCTTAGTTATGCTTGGGCAATTACATCAAAACCCGAGGGCAGCACGCCAGCTCTTTCAAACATGCAAAATCATACCGCTGGGTTTTCAGCGTTAACAGCTGGAGATTACGCGCTTTCACTCACTGTTACCGATCAACAAAACGAAAGTGATACCGCATCAGTTACTTTAACTGTTACCACAAGTAATAAAGCCCCCGTTGCAACACTTGAATCCGAACGTGATATTACGTTAAACGAATCTACCACTTTGCAGTGCCAACAATGTAGCGACCCAGACGGAGATACACTGAGCTATAACTGGCAGTTACAAGCTAAGCCTGTAAAGAGTGCATCACAACTGACTAACAGCACATCAGCAACACCCTCTATTGTTGCCGATAAAGAAGGCGACTACGTTGTAGTGCTTACAGTGTCTGATGGGCAATTAAGCTCAAACCAAGCAACCTCAGCACTGCATGCCAGTAGCAATAAAAAGCCTATCACTTTGGTAACTTATGAAACCTCTATAACGGTTGATGAACAAGTTTTACTTGATGCTTCCAATAGTTACGATCCAGAAGGCCAACCACTAAGCTACCAATGGGAAATCATTTCGTCGCAAGGCCAAGCAACGCTTAGCAGTAATACAATATCAAAACCAACGTTTAGCGCATCAGTAGAGGGGCAAGTTGTTATTTCGTTACGCACTAACGATGGCGTGCAGTACTCCGACACAAAAACCCTAACAATTGATGTAATACAAAATGCACTGCCAGTAATTAGCTTCACGGGGGAGCAATCACGCTACGAAGTAGTGGGCAATGCAGTTAAATTTGATGTAAGCCAAAGTTACGACCCAGAAGGAACCACTCTCGATTACGCCTGGACACTATCAGCGCCTTCAGGCTCGAGCACCAGTTTAAGCAATACAAACCAAAGTATTACCGAATTTATCGCCGATATGACAGGTAGTTACACGTTAACCGTTGTCGCAACTGATGCTGATGGATTTTCAAAAAGTGTGCAATTTTCAATTACAGTAACCAACTCTGCACAACTTACCGGTCGCATTAAAGGGCTACTCACTAATGTGCAAAAAGCGGCTATAAGTAATGCACAGCTAACAATTAATGGACTGCAGTACACTACCAACACAAACGGCTTTTTTGATGAAGAGGTTAATTTAGCACAAGGTGAAAAAATAACGATAACCACCGCAGACGAAAGACTCGCAACCGGGGTATATAACTCTGTAGCAATTACGCAAAGCAACTTTACTGTGGATATAGGCCAAAATAGCATGCCCGTTTTACAAGCTGTTGAGGTTTCGGTATTTGTGTGTGCTGAGTTTTCAGGCCCCGACACAGTTAACCTACGCTTTAACATGGTAGATACACTTTTAGCGTCAGATAGCTTTCAATTTAGCTTTGATCAAACCAAACCACTTACTTTGCAAAAAAGCGGAAGTACTTACCTCGATAGCGAATTGGATATCGACCTACCTGCATCAGCAGAGTTTGAAGTAACAGTAATTGAAACAAGCGTTGAAAATACAATCAGCTCAAACATTACTATTTACCATTCTGATTCAGGCCAACCAAGCTCAGCAATTATAAGTATTTGTAATATTTAGCCCCCAAATAAGCCCTTCAACATAAAGTGCTATTTTTAGCCCAGTAGTTATAACCATTAGTGTTATAGCTACTGATAAATAAGCAACTTTGAGCCATATAATCCATTGTATTTTATAAGCAGCTAAGCCATTCTAAAAGCCTTGATGTTATTAGGATAAACGCGTGTTAGAAATTGCTTTAATTTACTTAGCAGCAGCCATTGTAGCTGTCCCTATTGCAAAACGAGTCGGACTTGGCTCAGTGTTAGGTTATTTAATTGCCGGCATACTCATTGGCCCTTATGCGCTGGGTGTTGTGGGCGATCAAACCGATGTAATGCACTTCGCTGAATTTGGCGTAGTAATGATGCTGTTTTTAGTGGGCCTTGAACTACAACCTTCGCGTTTATGGACATTACGCCACTCTATTTTAGGGCTTGGCGGCTTGCAAGTTGTGTTAACGGCAGCGACAATTTTTGCATTTTGTTATTGGTTTTTTGCCATGCATTGGCAAACCGCACTCGCCATTGGTTTAATGCTGGCGCTCTCCTCTACTGCTATTGTGCTGCAGAGCCTTGAAGAAAAAGGCTGGCTAAAGCAAGAAGCCGGACAAAACGCGTTTTCGGTATTGCTGTTTCAAGACATCGCAATTATTCCTATTTTAGCCCTATTGCCACTGCTTGCATTTGCCCCGCAAACTAACACAAAAGAAATCAGCGATTCAATTATTGCAAGCTGGCCGGTATGGCAACAAGTATGTGTATCGGTTGCGGTTATTGCCGCTATTATTGCCGGCGGTAAATATGTATCGGCGCCGTTATTTAGATACATTGCCCAAACACACATGCGTGAAATATTTACTATTTTTGCACTGTTTTTAGTGGTCGCTATTGCACTGGTTATGCAAAGTATTGGTTTATCGCCTGCGCTGGGGACTTTTTTAGCAGGCGTTGTACTTGCCGAAAGTGAATTTAGACACGAATTAGAAGCCGATATAGAGCCCTTTAAAGGCTTACTGTTAGGGTTGTTTTTTATAACTGTTGGCGCATCAATTAACTTTGAACTGCTATTTAACGAGTTTAGTACTGTTATAGGCTTAGTGGTTTTACTTATTGTAGTTAAAGCCTGCATTTTATTTGCCCTTGCCGTTACCTTTAAAATTAACAGTAAACAGCAATTATTATTTGCCTTAGCGCTTGCCCAAGGGGGTGAGTTTGCCTTTGTACTGTTAAGCGTAACCACCACCTTAAGTATTTTAACGCCCGAGCAAACCAGCCTTGTTACCTTAGTTGTGGCGGTATCAATGCTAATAGCGCCGTTATTACTTATGGTTTATGAGCAAATACAAAAACGCAGCAGCAGTGCTTTACCTGAGTTTGATAAGCCAGAGCAAATTAGCACCGCTAAGCACGTAATTATTGCGGGCTACGGACGTTTTGGCCAAATTATGGGGCGTTTACTGCACGCGCAAGGCTACGAAATAACCGTACTTGATCACAGCCCTAGCCAAATAGAATTACTACGCCGTTTTGGCAATACCGTATTTTATGGCGATGCCGCACGCCAAGAACTCCTTGAAGCCGCAGGCGCGCACACTGCGCAAATGCTGGTAATTGCAATTGATAACCCCGATAAAACTATTGAGATAATTAAGCTCGCGCATAAAAACTACCCGCAGCTTAAAATAGTTGCTCGCGCAATCGACCGCCGCCATGCGTATCAGTTACTTAATTTAAAAGTAGATGCGTTTAACCGCGAAACAGTCGACTCAGCTATTAACCTTGCCGTAGAAGCACTCGAGTTACTAGGTAACACTAAACAAGATGCAGAACGTGCTGGTAAGCTATTTAGAGACCACGACCGCGCTGCAGTACTGCAACTTGCTGCATTATGGGGAGACGACGCCAGCTACGGCGTAGCCGTGCGCCAACGCATGGAAGATTTAAAACAAGTGCTGCAACAAGATAAACAAGCACAAAGCGATTTAAATACCTGCGACAGCGGCGATTGCCAAAACGGCTTAACAGAAGTAGCGAGTAAACCTAAAAAACCTGATGATGCTCATTTGGAGTAGCATCAGATAGTTGAGTTTATATTTTTAATGCGATGGTATTGCCTCGTTAGGAGGCAAATAAATAGTTGCTTATATTTACTAGACTCAAGCAAAAAACAGCTATTTTAGATCTGTTTAAGTGGCTCACGGTTTGTTTGTTTTATTAAGAACTCCGCCTTAGGAACAACCCAACTTTCAGTATTATTACTTTCAGCGATAATTAATAGTGCCTTTACCCCT
>NZ_JACJDN010001010.1:0-796 GCF_014163565.1 Pseudoalteromonas sp. SR45-5
TAATGGAAGGCTTTAAAAAAGCGACCCACGAAATGGCCATGCAGTGGTTAACGCCACATAATATGCGCATCGTACTTATACATCCAGATGTAGAGCCTGAACATAAAACCGCATGGTACAACACACCATATAAAGTAGAACATATTTCACCTAATTGGCTTGATGCACTTAGCGAGATAAATAAACCGCTGAGCGAAATGCTGCTGCCTACCGCTAATCCTTATTTGACAAAAGAAGTGGTGTTATTTGATGTCATAAAACCACAAACAAAACCCGAGTTATTAGTACAAGAACCCGGTTTTGACTTTTGGTTTAAACAAGACAACACATTTCGTGTTGCTAAAGGTCATTTTTATTTGGCCATGGATTCTGATTTTGCCGTAAAAGATGTAAAGCATATGGCTCTCACCCGCTTATTTACAGATTTATTTATGGATAGCGTAGGCGAGCAATTTTATCCTGCAGAACTTGCAGGACTTAGCTACCACTTAACCTCGCATCAAGGTGGATTAACTCTACATACCGCTGGGCTTTCATCCAGTCAGTTAGAGCTTGTTGATCAATTAATAGATGCTTTATTTAATGTAGAAATTTGTGCAAAACGCTTTGCTGAATATAAAAAACAACTTGTAAGGCATTGGCGCAATAGCAACCAAAACAAACCAGTCAGTGAGTTATTTAGTATTTTAGGCGCAAAAATAATGCCTTGGAACCCTCAACCTGGGGAGCTTGCATCGGCATTAAAAAACACCTGTTTTCAGCAATTTAATGAGTTCAGAACAGACTTTTTTAAAGC
>NZ_JACJDN010001011.1:0-795 GCF_014163565.1 Pseudoalteromonas sp. SR45-5
TTTTTTAGTTGCGCTTTTAAATAGATACGCAGTTAAACCATACAATGTGCATTTAGAAATAACAGAAACAGTCATGATTAAAAATTTACCGTATTTGTCAAAAGTGATTACGGCCATAAAAAATACTGGAGTGCATATTTCTATTGATGACTTTGGTACCGGGTTTTCTTCTATATCGGTTTTAAAAGAGCTGTCAGTTGATTACATTAAAATAGATAAATCTTATATTGATAACATTTGTGAATGCTCAAAAGATAAAAGTATTGTATCTGCGGTAACTAACATGTCGCATATGATAGGTTGCCAAGTAATAGCGGAGGGCGTAGAAAGCCCAGCTCAGTTAACGTTATTACAAAGCTTACAAATTGATAAGTATCAAGGTTTCATATTCAGTAAACCAGTTAGATTTGCCGACGCGCTTAAACTTATTAGTTAGAGCGCTGACTTTTTCACAAAGTTTGTTTATGTAGGGATGATCCAACAGTGCCGTGCGTTTTGCTTAGCGTTTTCATCATGCTTTGTACATAATCCTGCTACTGAAAAATCAGTCGCTAAAGGTCAATACCCCTAGTAATAATGAACTTTTATTAACTTAATGTATTCACATGAGCCACCTGATTACGCCCTTCATTCTTGGCATGGTAGAGTGCTTTATCTGCTTCATTTATTGCACTCTCAATTGTCGTTTTATTACATTTAATATTTATTACGCCAAAACTTGCCGTTACATTAATTACTTTATCGTTAAAATGAATTGGGTAACTGGCCAGTGCACTTCTTAGTTTTTCGGGAAGA
>NZ_JACJDN010001012.1:0-782 GCF_014163565.1 Pseudoalteromonas sp. SR45-5
GCGGTGGCTCACGTCCAGGTCACTTTAGAGGTGTTGCAACAATCGTAACTAAGTTATTTAACTTAGTGCAACCAGATTACGCCTGCTTTGGTGAAAAAGATTTTCAGCAACTACAAGTAATCAAAACTATGGCACGCGACTTATCAATTCCGGTTGAAGTTATTGGTGTACCTACAATGCGAGAAGTTTCTGGCCTTGCTATGAGCTCACGTAATGGTTACTTATCTGATGATCAAAAAGCGACTGCAACCGTATTATTTAAAGCCCTTAATACGTGCGCTGAGCAACTTAAAAGTGGCGAGAAAGACTTTGTAAAACTTGAAAGCTTAGCTAAACAAAGTTTAGAGCAAGCAGGCCTAAAACCAGACTATTTTGAGATTGCTCAACGAGATACATTAAAAACTGCTACAATCGAAGATACTCAATTTGTTATTTTAGCCGCAGCCTATTTTGGTGGTGTTAGATTGATCGACAATATCCAAGTCGAAATTTAATATTATTGCGACTCCATTTTAAGGATAAGAAGCATGCACACTTTAATAAAAACAAGCGTAGTCGCCCTTACTTTTGCACTATTGGCAGGTTGTCAAAACCAAGTTGAAAACTCTGAAATGAATCAGTGTGCTCAACAAAACTACCAGTGTGAAAGTAGTTGTGAACAGCAAACAACTGCTGAGGGCTTAAAGCAACAAGTATGCTCTGGCAAATGTGTTGAGAGCTATAATCAATGTAAAGCACAAGCCGAAAAATTAGGTAATATTTAATTCCTTAAAGTTTTTAGT
>NZ_JACJDN010001013.1:0-781 GCF_014163565.1 Pseudoalteromonas sp. SR45-5
TCAAATACAGCATAAATACTAAAACGAATATCACTGCGCACTTTTCTAAGCATGGTTTCAGACTCGGCGCATACCCAAAAAATAGCATTAAATACAAGCGAGCTATCTGCAAAGTCATCAAATAACACTGATGACTTTGGATTAACCAATATTGCATCATGATCATCAAGCACTTGCTGGATAAGCTTTTTAACCAGTATAACGTCTGAACCATACGCAACGCCGACACTGACCGATGAGCGTGCATTGCCATCTATCAGCGTCCAGTTTGTTACTGTATTTTCGAGCAATTGAGAATTAGGTATAAGCATATGTACGCCGTCATTTCGGCGAATACGTGTAGAACGCGTATTAATAGTTTCAACTACGCCCTTTGCGTTACCTACCTCTAAAAAGTCACCAATGCGAATTGGACGTTCCCACATCAATATCCAACCGCTGATAAAGTTATTAATAATGTTTTGTGCACCAAAACCTACACCAATAGCAATCGCACCGGATACAAAAGCAAATGCCGTAAGCGGGATGCTGAGCACTTCAAGCGATGTAAAAATTAAAATTGCGATACTTAAAATAAAGTAAATACGAGTAAACAAATGCACTGCATCTTGGCTTATTTTTTTAGCGAGTAATGTTTTTTTAATAAGCTTGCCAATACGTGTGACTACAAACCACATAGCAAACAATATAAGTGGCACTTGAATTACTTTTGCTACCGTAATATTCACATCGTTATAAGTGAATATTACAAAGGCTAAGTATTGATTAATTTGTTCGAGGG
>NZ_JACJDN010001014.1:0-781 GCF_014163565.1 Pseudoalteromonas sp. SR45-5
CCTCAAAATGAGCAAGCAAACGCCAAAGTAATCACTCGCGAAGACTGCATTTTTTGCGGAAAAGACATCATCCTTGAAGTATTTAAACAAGTAGACCCAAGCGTTAAGGTTAATGTACTTATTAATGATGGCGACGCAGTTAAAGCAAACAGCACATTATTTACAGCCACTGGTTCAGCGCGTTCAATATTAACTGCCGAGCGTACTGCACTTAACTTTGTACAAACGTTATCGGGTACAGCCACTACTACAGCACATTATGTAAAAGAGCTAAGCGGCACAACAACGCAACTACTCGATACACGCAAAACCATACCAGGCCTTAGAGCACTTCAAAAATACGCAGTAAAATGTGGCGGCGGTGCAAATCATCGTATTGGTTTATTTGACGCATTTTTAATTAAAGAAAATCATATAGCGGCTTGTGGCACAATAAACAAAGCCGTTGCTCAAGCTAAACAAAATCACCCAAACAAACCTGTCGAAGTAGAAGTAGAATCACTCCCAGAACTTAAGCAAGCAATTGAAGCTGGCGCCGACATAATTATGCTCGACAACTTTAGCGTAGAGCAAATTAAGCAAGCTGTAATTTTAACCAATAAGCGCGCAAAACTAGAGGTTTCAGGCAATATGACCCTAGAAACGCTCAAAACTTATTCACAAGCAGGTGTCGATTTTATATCAAGCGGGGCATTAACAAAAAACTTACAATCAATCGATTTATCGATGCGCTTTGAACAATTATGAAGCAATAATGGGTAATTAATACCGCTAATTAATT
>NZ_JACJDN010001015.1:0-779 GCF_014163565.1 Pseudoalteromonas sp. SR45-5
TGTGAGCATCATTTACTGCCTTTTATTGGCCGTTGCCATATTGCTTATATACCAAACGGTAAAGTATTAGGCTTATCTAAATTTGCACGTATTGTTGATATGTTTTCACGCCGTTTTCAAATTCAAGAACAGTTAACGCATCAAATCGCTAAAGCAGTTGAAGAAGTTACTGGCGCTAAGGGCGTAGGCGTTATTGTTGAGGCAAAACACATGTGTATGATGATGCGTGGTGTAGAAAAGCAAAATTCAAGCATGCGTACATCAGTAATGTTAGGTAACTTTAGAAGCGATCCTAAAACACGTAACGAATTTTTGCAGCTTATAAAAGGTTAACCCTATGGCTAATGCAATTATTAACGTTACTAATTTACGCCTGCGTACGTTTATTGGCTTTAACCCCGATGAGCGTGAAAAAAAGCAAGATGTAGTGATCAATCTAGAGATTCACTACCCTGCTGATGATGCGTGTAAAACGGATGAAGTTGACCAAGCACTTAATTATAAAGTGATCACCAAAGAAGTTATTAGCTTAGTAGAGCAAGGGCACTTTTTACTGCTAGAAAAATTAGTTGCTGAAATTCTTGCCGTTTGTCACGCACACCCAAGCGTTCATTACGCTAAAGCACGTGTTGATAAACCACATGCACTGCGTTTTGCCGACTCAGTGTCGTTAACGCTTGATTGGGCTAAATAAGCACTTAAAAACTTATTTAAAAAAGCTTTTCGAATCCTACGGCAAGGGCGATAACCGCTAAATAGCGAGCGCCTTTGCCTAGTGT
>NZ_JACJDN010001016.1:0-776 GCF_014163565.1 Pseudoalteromonas sp. SR45-5
GTACGAACAAAAAAAGCCCAGTCCGGCAAAATATTTTGAGCGCTTTTCGTTAACCGCATTCCTTTTAAGTAAATTAAGTGCTGCTGTTGATGCTCTGTGGTGGCATGCGAAATAATGTAACCCAAACCTTTTACTTTACCTGCTTTCGTTTTTAAGGTTATGGTGTCAAAAAAAGGACCTCTAAAGTATTTTTCGCCTATTAATATTGCTTTATCTACAAACTCGTTGTTAGATACATTTTCCCATAGCCACGGTGGTTTTGATGCGTTTATTCTAAAGTTAGTTTTTGAAGGCGTATTTAAGGTGATCGGGTAAGGTAAATAACTAGCATAGTATTGCATCCAATGAGTTAGTGAGCTGTGAGTAAAATAATCTTCACCTTCAGTTTTTGCAGTTAATAAAACACGCGTTCCTATTTCCATTTGCTGGTCAATTTCAATAACTTTATAAGTACCATCAGGGCTCCCCGTCCATTGTAGTACTTTATCTTTTTGCTTAATACTGCGAGTTTGTACACAAATAGTGTTTGAGACCATAAAACAAGCCAACAAACCAATACCAAACCGACCAATATAGTCATGCTGCTGTTTATCTAATAACTCTTTTTTTGATGACTCACCAATAACCGCCAAAAATTGATGTATTTCTGCCTCAGTCAGTCCCGTGCCATTATCTTCAATAATAAGCTGTGATTGAGTTTGAATAGAATTTTTAGGAAGTAAAGTTACGCTAATATTGTCTACTAGCTCGCTTTGTGAGTCACTATAATTATGCCT
>NZ_JACJDN010001017.1:0-766 GCF_014163565.1 Pseudoalteromonas sp. SR45-5
CTCTAGACGCTTTTCCCAAAACGAGGCGTTTTTAATCCCTAATTTAACTGGGTCAAATGTGATTTTTCCGCCTTTTTTCTTCTGATCCTCATAATCGCTCAAACATAACAAAGCTGGCTTAGCTACAAAGAAAATAGCTAAAATACCCAATATGTTAATCCAAGCCATTAAGCCAACGCCAATATCTCCAATAGTCCAAATATAACCTGAATTATTAACCATACCGTATGCAACCATGAACATAATCACAAATTTCACAAGGACAAGCGGGATATTGCCTTTAAAGTAACGATTTAAGTAAGCAATATTTGTCTCTGCAATGAAGTAATAAGCAAGTATTGTGGTAAAGGCAAAGAAGAATAATGCAATACCGACAAATGCTTGTCCAAAGCTGCCAAATACACTAAATAAAGCCATTTGAGTAAAGGCTGCTGAGCCTACTTCAGTCGCTGCATCGACATTTTGTACAATAAACTGTCCTGCTGGTAAATCACCCACAACATTATATTGCTGCGTTATTAAAATCATTAATGCTGTTGCAGTACACACAAAAATGGTATCAACATAAACCGAAAAAGCTTGTACTAAACCCTGTTGAGCTGGGTGATCAACCTCTGCAGCGGCTGCAGCATGAGGCCCACTACCTTGGCCAGCTTCATTAGAATATATACCACGCTTTACGCCCCAACCAATAGCGGCACCAAAACCAGCCTGTGCAGTAAATGCATCACTAATAATTAAATAGAATATATCAGCTACTTTATCT
>NZ_JACJDN010001018.1:0-759 GCF_014163565.1 Pseudoalteromonas sp. SR45-5
GCTTTTTTTATAGGTAACGTTTACTGAACGTATTTATTTGCGCTGTAAGAAAACGCCCGACTCAATGTGATGCGTATAAGGGAACTGATCAAATATAGCAAAGCGCTTAACGTTATGCGTACGTGTTAAGTGATCAAGGTCACGCTCAAGAGTTTCAGGGTTGCACGATATATAAATTATGCTTTCGTAGTTAGCCACTAAGTCACACGTTAACTCATCCATGCCCGCGCGTGGTGGATCAACTAATATGGTTTGGCAGTCATAGCTTTTAAGGTCAATACCCTCTAAACGAGAGAAAGTACGCTCGCCATTCATTGCTTGAGTAAACTCTTCACTAGACATACGAATAATATCTAGGTTCTCTACGTTATTTTTAGCAATATTGTATTGAGCAGAATGAACAGATGATTTTGATATTTCCGTCGCTAATACTTTATTAAAACAGCCCGCTAATGCAATTGAAAAGTTACCGTTACCACAATAAAGTTCTAGTAAATCATTTTTAAGTGGTTTACATAAATCTTGTGCCCACTCCAGCATATTAATATTTACTTTTGCATTAGGCTGAGTAAAGCTATTTTCTACTTGTTGATAAATAAGCTCTTGCCCATTAACTGTTAAACGTTCAGTTACAAAGTCATCACCTAGTACTTCTTTTTGTTTGCGAGCACGACCTATAAAGTCAATTTTGTATTTACTGCTAAGCTTTTCTTTCAGTGCTTTAATTTCACTTAACCATTCATCATCCAGTGGTTTGTG
>NZ_JACJDN010001019.1:0-757 GCF_014163565.1 Pseudoalteromonas sp. SR45-5
GTCGAGTAGAGCAGATATTGGCAAACAAATAAGTACTAGCAGGAAAGCTTTAGGCTACAAGCAACAAAAGCTATCAGAGATCGCGGGAATTAATAAAACGACGATTTCCGAGATTGAGAACGGTCGCTTTATGGGTTCATTCGATATATTTGAGCGACTGCTTGATGCAGTTGATTTACAATTTGAAGTTACCTCAAAACAACACTCTCTACCAGACTGGGATACCATTGAAGATATATTCTCGGAGGATGGCTAATGAGTGGCACACCACAGCTTCCAAATAAACCTGCTTTAACAAGGTAAGTTTTAGCCCAACTTAAGCGGTGGTAGGCATAAGTTTACTTGCCGCTAGGAATGCGCAGTTTAAGCTGCTCTACAAATAAGCCTATGCTTTGATAAACGTGTGCTTCAATCTCTTTGAGCTTTACTGTTTCACCGTTAGCTAAGCATTGCAGTAATAGGGTCATAAATGATTGGTAATCTGGTAACGACATACTATTCCCTGCCAAGCCGTATTAGTTAGTTACTATAAAGCTAATCCATTGTTCTTATTAGTTGAGATAATATACAAATTAAAATTATGGGGCAAAGGTTATGTACGCAGCTTTACTATGCATTATAAACAATTACCCCCTCGCAGGGCGCTGAGCTTACGGGTAGCGGGAGCGGTGTTATTTTATAAAGTGTCTGAAAGTATTGTATTCACAATTAATGATTCTTTGGCTACTTAATATATTCGCCTTTGTGTTGAGCGATA
>NZ_JACJDN010000101.1:0-8745 GCF_014163565.1 Pseudoalteromonas sp. SR45-5
TTAATTTAATAATTAAGGCGCTTTTTTATTTAAATTAAGGTTTCTTAAGTTTTCTTTAAGTTTCGCTCGCTAAGTTACAAACATACACTTTATATGAGCGATGTTTATGCAATTAGCACACCTACCTTCATCACCCGTTTATATTCAAAATAACTCACGCTTTGTTAGTGCTCGCGTTAATGATGAGCATAGAAGTGCGTTAGAAAACACAGTTAAAGAAGGGTTTTTAGTCGCTTACAACGCCACGCTTACCTCTTTTATGCCATTACTTTGCCAATACACGACAAACGAAGGGCAATGCACATTGGGTTTAAGGCAAGCAACAGCTCCTCTATTTATAGAGCAATACTTAGCACAGCCCATTGAGCATTTTTTACCTGAGAACACACAGCGTAATAAAGTATTTGAGCTTGGCAATCTATGCTCTACACATCGCAAAGCAACGCTTGGGCATTTTATTGTTGTTAATGAAGCCCTGCAAAGTGTAGGAGCAAAACATTTAGTATTTTGCGCCACTAAAAAAGTACGTGCACTGCTGCGCTTATTAGGCGTTAACTGCACTGAAATTGCTGTGGCAAACAGTTTTGTTGTTGAGCATCCGCTAAGTTGGGGAAGTTACTACGCTAATCAGCCTACCGTATGCGTTGTGAGTTTAGAGCAAGCTCACCAACAAGTATTAAATACCCCAATGCTTTATAGTTTGATGCAGCAAAATCACTCAAATATCAATTCTTTGGTAAATGCGTTGGTGAATGTATGAATTACTATAATACCCATGCAATATCGCCATTAATTATTGCCCACAATAAAGAGCAAACACTTGAAATTAACGGTGATGAGTTTAATCAGCAAATACAAAAAGTAGTAAAAATACTATATAGCTTTAACGGCAAATGTATTGCTTATAAGCTCGATAATACGCCAGCTTGGCTTGTTATTGATGCCGCTACTGCGGTTTCTAATAAAGTGGCTGTGCCAATTGCTCACTTTTTTAGTGAACAACAAACTCAATATGTACTAGCTCAATGTGGCGCTAATGTATTTATGAGCGACACGCTAAACCCTTTACTTGGGGAGCCGACTGCATCAATTACTTTATTTGAGTGTTACACATTATATATTTACGAAATCGTTGTAGCTAACCCCGGCAGTTATTTTCCAGATACTCAAAAAGTAACATTTACATCAGGATCGACTGGGCAACCAAAGGGCGTGTGTTTATCTGCAAAGAGCCAAATGCAGGTAGCTCAATCTTTGTGCGATAAAATTAATATTAAAAAGCCTGTTCATTTATGTTTATTGCCGCTTGCTGTATTGCTTGAAAATATAGCCGGTGTTTATGCCCCTTTAAAAAGTGGCGGTACAGTGCATTTAATGCCGTTAAATGAATTAGGCTTTGTTGGTACTGCATTAAAACAGCCCGCACAGCTTATTGCTGCGATTGATAAAGTTAAGCCAAATACGCTTATTTTAGTGCCTGAACTATTAGCATGCTTAGTTACTTTTGCAGAAGATGGGTGGCAACCGCCTAGTTCGTTACAGTTTATTGCCGTAGGTGGTGCGCTTGTCAGCGAAATGCTATTAACCAAAGCGCGTAGCTTAAATTTACCAGTATACCAAGGTTATGGACTTTCTGAGGCGGCATCTGTCGTTAGTTTAAATACGTCCACAAACGATAACCTTCACAGTGCAGGCTCTGTGTTACCTCATATTCAAACCAAAATTGAAAATGACCAGCTTTTTATAAAAGGCGATTTGTTTTTAGGTTACTTAAACCATCAACCTCACAATAAAAACCAGTGGTATGCAACCGGCGATCTAGTCGAGCAGCATCAAAATACTTTATTTATTAAAGGCCGATTAAAAAACCTAATTATTACCAGCATGGGTCGTAACATCAGTGCCGAGTGGCCTGAATCACTATTACTCAGTCAAAGCGGTATTTTACAAGCCGTTGTGTTTGGTGAGGGGCGACCTTTTCTCAGTGCCATTATTTACGCCGATACAAAGCTAAGTAACCCAGTGTTAGCGCAGTACATTAGCGAGATTAATAAACAACTACCCGACTATGCTCGAATTCAAAAGTGGCATCGTTTAGCTGCCCCATTAAGTGTGCAACAAGGATTATTAACAACAAATAATCGCCCAAAACGAGATGCCATAAGTAAGCAGTACCATGCTGTATTTGATCAATTTTACCGACTTGGAGAAGTAATTAATGAGTGATTTTTTTAACACCCTTAAAGAGCAAACTAAACAAGAGCAAAACTACCTGCTTGCAGCGCCGATTATTCAGCGTGTTTTTAAAGGCGAAGCATCACTTGAAGAATACGCCTCGTTTTTAGCACAAGCGTATCACCATGTTAAGCACACTGTGCCATTAATGATGTCGGTTGGTGCACGATTAACCGACGATCAAGAATGGCTGCGCGAAGCAGTCGCAGAATATATTGAAGAAGAGATTGGTCATCAAGAGTGGGTACTTAATGACATTGCAGCCTGTGGTTTTGACAAAGAAACAGTACGGTGTAGTCAGCCGCAATTTGCTACCGAAATGATGGTGTCGTATGCGTACGACTCCATTGCACGTAAAAATCCGTTGAGCTTTTTTGGCATGGTGCATGTGCTTGAGGGCACTTCTATAGCGCTTGCTGATGGCGCGGCTTCAAACATTGCAAATGCTGTGGGCTTACCTAAAAAAGCATTTAGTTATTTAACCTCTCACGGCGCGCTTGATATAGAGCATGTAAAGTTTTTTGAAAACCTAATGAACCAAATAACAGACGAGGCGGATCAGCAAGCCATACTTCATGGTGCAAAGTGCTTTTATCGTTTATACGGCGATATATTTCGTGGACTCGATGACGAACCATTTTTTAAAGCACGTGCACAAGGCAAATTGGCATGAGTAGTTCTTTGTGTGTGCTCACTGGTGCAACAGGCGGAATAGGGCAAGCGATTGCTAAAGCCCTATATGCAAAAGGGTGGAAGTTACTGCTTGTAGGGCGAAATACCCAAGCCCTTGAAAAACTGAGCCGTGCATGCCCAGACAGTGAAATATTTACGGGCGATTTAACCGACGATACAGCACGTATTAACCTAGCAATAAAAGCCAAGCAACTTGGCGGCGTTAAATTACTTATTAATAACGCAGGTATAAATACGATGCAAAGCCTTGAGCACACAAGTAATGAGCAAATAGATAATATACTCGTTACTAATTTGTCGGTGCCTATTAAATTATGCCAGCTATTTTTAGGGCAGTTAGCGTATACCAAAGGCACCATTGTTAACGTGGGATCATCGTTTGGCAGTATTGGCTACCCGTTTCAAACGCTTTATTGCGCCAGTAAATTTGGTTTACGTGGCTTTACAGAAGCGTTATCACGTGAGTTGAATGGTTCAGGCGTTAAAGTGACCTATTTAGCACCAAGAGCAACAGATACATCCATTAATAGCAGTAAAGCGCGGGCAATGAATAAAGAGCTCGGCAATAAAATGGACTCGCCAGAATTAGTTGCTCAAGAGTTATTAGCTCTTATAAGTTCAAACCAAACAAGGCGCTTTATTGGTTTTCCTGAAAAATTATTTGCACGCATGAATGGCGTATTCCCAAGCGTTGTTGATAACGCTATTGCAAAGCAACTTCCTAAAATTAAACGTTTTTTAAGTTAACAAACACACAAGGGCAAAATTATGTATAAATTTACACTCACATTTTATTTAATACTAACCTCTGTATTTGCAACTGCAGTACACGCAGATGAAGCGCAAGACTTAACCGATATTCAACAAAAGTGGGCAATTGCTAATTACGAACTTGAAGGCGATGCGCAAATAGACGCGTTTACACAACTAAGTGAGCAAAGCGCATTATTTGTTAAAAACTATCCAAGTTCGGCGCAAACACATATTTGGAATGGCATTGTGTTAGCTAGTTTTGCTGGCGCAAAAGGGGGCTTGGGCGCACTTGGTTTAGCTAAAGAAGCAAAAGCGTCACTCGAAAATGCACTCTCGATTGATGGCACTGCACTCAATGGCTCAGCTTACGCAAGCCTTGCAACGCTTTATAGCAAAGTACCTGGCTGGCCAATTGGTTTTGGTGATGACGACAAAGCTGAAAAATTATTTAAACAAGCGCTCGCTTTTAATCTCGAAGGCATTGATACTAATTACTTATACGGTGAATACTTGTATGATGAAGGCGATTATAAACAAGCTAAAGCACGACTACTTGTAGCACAAGCTGCTGGGATTCGTGATACTCGGGCAAAAGCAGATAAATATCGTCAACAAGCAATAAGTCAGTTATTGGCAAAAGTAGATAAAAAATTAGAAAGATAAACACATAATGCATTTATTACTCGTTGAGGACGATCATTTAGTGGCGCAAGGGCTTATTCGCTCTTTGCGCCAAGAGAGCTACAGCGTAGAGCACAGTGGCACAGTAAAACACGCCCTAGAGTGCCTTTCTAGTGGTGAGATTGAGCTTGTTATTCTCGATTTAGGATTGCCTGATGGCGATGGTTCGCAAGTTTTAAAGCATATTAAAGCGCAAAAAAAAGTAATACCGGTGGTTATTTTAACTGCTCGCGGCAGTATTGACGACAAAGTCCAAGGGCTAGATATGGGGGCAGATGATTACCTTGCAAAGCCGTTTGACCCCGCTGAGCTATTTGCCCGTTTACGTGTAGCAAGCCGGCGCATTAATCAAACACAATCAAGCTTATTACGCTGTAGTGATGTAGTAATGGATACTTCTGCTCATACAGTTAAACTAAGTGGGCAGTCACTTACACTACCTCGAAAAGAATACATGCTTTTAAAAGCGCTGATGGAAAATCAGGGAAGGGTACAATCAAAACGGCAACTCGAAAACAAACTTTACCAATGGGGTGAAGAAGTTGGCTCTAATGCCATAGAGGTGCATATTCATCATCTTCGTAAAAAATTTCCTAGTGATTTTATTAAAACCTTACGTGGCATTGGCTACGTGGTTGGTAAGCGTTAGAGTGTATTTGTTTTTCGAGGTTGAAAATGTCAATTCGTAAACGTCTGACCTTAATTTTACTTTCAATGATGGTGCTAACTTGCTTTTTAGCATTAGTAAAAGGCTATCAAAAAAGTATGCACCACGGTGAAAGTTTGCTTGATGATGAACTTAAAATAGTGGCTGGCGTTTTAATTGAGCAACCATTGGCACTAAGCACAGATGCAGTACTAGTAAGTAATAATAGCGCTCAGTTGTTGTATCAAATTTGGCAAAATAATAATTTACTTAGTGGCTCATTGATTTTAACGAATAACCAAATTAGTTTTAGCGAGGGCTTTCAAACGGCCAATGTAGCAGGGCAGCGTATGCGGGTATTTGTGATGAGTAAAAACACCCGTAAAGTCATCGTTGCTGAACCTATGGCAAAGCGTTTTGAATTAGCTGAAGCCGTTATTTTATCTGCAATGTTACCTATGCTATGGGCAGTCCCTCTGCTTGCTATTTTTATTAGCTTTTTTGTTAAATACGCATTAGCCCCTCTTACTCGATTATCTAAGCAGTTGGCGTCTCGCCAAGCTAACGACTTTACGCCAATTAACTGGCAAGTAACTGACGAAGAAATTAAACCTGTTATTAATCGTTTAAACGACTTATTTAAACGCGTAGAAACAGCCTACTTACGGGAGCGCTTTTTTGCCTCAGATGCAGCTCACGAATTACGTACCCCGCTAAGTAGTTTAAAAATTAATGTACATAATTTGGCTAATAAACAAAGTAATCTGCAAGACCATCAAGAATTACAAGCTATGTCGCAGGGCATTAATCGCTTAAGTAATATTGTTGAGCAAATGCTAATTTTAGGACGCACTCAGCCTGAACAATGGCAGAGGCAGTTTAGCGAACAATCATTGCTAACGATTACTCAGCAAGTCGTATCGGAGCAATACGACAAAATAGATGAAAAAAACCAAACCATTAGTCTTGAAGGCGATGATTTTGTTATTAATGGTGATGAGTTTACATTAACCACGCTTATCGCTAATTTACTTAGCAACGCCATAAAGTACACCCCCAAAAATGGTCAAATTATAATTAAATTAGTATCAAGTAATGACGGCTTTAGTTGGCAAATTGATGATTCTGGTGCGGGTATGACTGAAGATCAAAAAGAGCGAATATTCAATCGCTTTTATCGAGTAGGTGGCGATCAACATCCATCAGGCGAGCAAGGTGCTGGTTTAGGTATGGCGATTGTTCAACATATAATTGCTATTTATGGCGCAACTATTCATTTAGCGAATAGCCCTTTAGGTGGGCTAACCGTTAAGGTTACTTTTACAGGAGTAAAAAGTGACTAAACGTTTATTTAATCAGTGCCTTTGTTGTTTGCTATTTTTGTCGTTTAACGCGGCGAGTAAAGAGTACCTTATTGTTTTGAAAGATCACTTGTTCTATCCCTCGCAAATTACCATTCCCGCGAATAAAAAAGTAAAACTATTGATAGAAAACCAAGACAGCACACCAGAAGAGTTTGATAGCTTTGATCTAAACAGAGAAAAAGTACTCTACCCAAACCGTAAAAGCATTATTTATATAGGACCGCTAAGTAAAGGGCATTACGAGTTTTTTGGTGAGTTTTCGCCCAATACAGCAAGGGGCGTTGTAATAGTTAGTGATGAGGAGGCGCAGCATGCTAATAACTAGTTTAGTCATGAGCCTTAATCAATTGCTACCTGTGGCTATTTTATTAGTGCTACTACAAGTGGTTAAAAAACAAAGCGCTTTAAAAATAGGATCTGCTTTATTAATTGGCGCGCTCATGTCGTTTTTGTACATGCAAAGTGCGTCCTGGGTGAGCCAGTGGTTTGAACACCAAGGGCTAGAGTACTCACAAATAGGGCTATGTATTACTATATTTATAGCCGTATTAGTATTTGCAATAAAACAAAAATCAGCGGCTTTTTATATTGCTGTTATAAGCACAATAACATTGTATTTAAGCCACTATATTATTTACCTCACCAGTTTTTGGCAAAGTAATGATGCAGGGCAAAGCTTATTTATTGGCACTTTATTAGGTGTTGGAATTTGTTTAAGTTTTAGCGTATTGCTGTACTTTTTAATGAATGCAATTAAGCACCGCTTTGGTATGTATCCGCTTTTTACTTTGCTTGCTTTTAACAGCGCGGCTAAGTTATTAGTTGCACTGGATTTGGCAAGCCAAACAGACTTAATTACCAACACCGCAACCGTGTGGGATTTACGCGATGTATTAAGCGAAAACTCTGAGCTCGGGCGCGTACTGCGTGCTCTTGTTGGTTACGAGGCTACCCCTGATCTAATGAGTGTACTTATATATAGTACTAGTAGCGTGATATTTTTATCACTTTGTTATGTTATTTCGGCTTCAATATCTAAGGAACGTGTATGAAAGCACTCAACCTATATTTAGCGCTTAGCTTTACCGTTTTTTGTTTGTTGGTACTTTCAATCCCAGCAAAGGCCGATGGAATTGTTGTTGATAAGGTATATCACCCCTATGTTTTACCTTTTGAGCGAGAGTTTGAATGGCGGTTAGTGTCGCACCAAACAGATAGTGGCAACATACTAGCGCAGCGTTTGGGTGGTGGCGGTGCTATTAACGATACAATGGCACTAGAAGGCTATTTAGTTGGTGAGCGAGATGACAACGGCGACTTTGGTTTAGAAGCTTATGAGCTTGAACTACGCTGGCAATTAATTGAGCAAGGTAAATTATGGGCTGATTGGGGGGCATTATTTGAGCTTGAAAAAAAACATAATGAAGATGTGTATGAAGCAACTTCGGGTTTTGTGATCGAAAAAGAGTTTGGCAAAACAAGCTTAACTATGAATGCTTTTTTGGTTTACGAGTGGGGGCAGGATATACAAAATGAATGGGAAAGCGAGTTTAGAGCGCAATATCGCTATCGATATCGTTCTGCTTTTCAGCCATCTATTGAGGTGTACGTAGGAGAAGACTTTGTTGGCATAGGGCCTGGGTTTATAGGTTTGCAGCGTTTTGATGGACAAAAGCAGTTAAAATGGGAAGCGGGTTTTATCACTGAGATAAGCCAATCAGAAAAAAATCATAGTTTTAGGCTCGCATTAGAATTTGAATTTTAATAACCAAGGAAAGCGGTTTTGGTTGTTTATCACTCTGATTATAGATAGGTACTTGACATATTTTAAAAAATCTATATAGTGGGCTGCAGCTAGAAAGAAAGCATGTAAGCTATAAATCTCCATTTCGATGTTGTATAAGTAATACTTGTAGTACCGTCCTGAAGTTTTTAAAGTACCATCTCATTTTTTGCTACACCCGCTCTTATGAGCATATTTTTTATTTTATATCAGGATATTACAATGTCTAACATCGTATCAGGTACAGTTAAGTGGTTCAACGAGTCTAAAGGTTTTGGTTTCATCGAGCAAGAATCTGGTCCTGATGTTTTCGCACATTTCAGCGCAATCTCTGGCGACGGTTTCAAAACTTTAGCTGAAGGCCAACGTGTACAGTTTACTGTTACTCAAGGTCAAAAAGGCCCACAAGCTGAAAACATCGTTAGCATCTAATTGCTTTCGTTAAATGGGTTAGCAATAACCCATTTTGAATACTAGTTTGAAAGAAGTTTTGTTTTATTTGTTAGTACCGAGTTGTTTTAGTAATAATCCTGCACGATATCCTCAAGTTAACTATTTTTTCCGGCTCAATCGCCTCTTTTCAGGCACAC
>NZ_JACJDN010001020.1:0-756 GCF_014163565.1 Pseudoalteromonas sp. SR45-5
CCAGTATTTCAGCTTTATCAGCACCCCATGCTAGTACCACAGTAGAGCCTAATTTAAAGCGACCCATTTCTTCACCCTTTTTAAGCGTGATAGCGTTATCGCCAGTGGTTGGGTATTTCCAACTAAATACATCGCTACCTGCTGGTGGCGTGACAGTACCGGCCCAAATAGTTTCTATGCTGGCTACAATTGTTGCGCCAACAAGTACCATTGCAAGCGGACCAATCTCAGTTTCAAAAATTGCTACTACTCGTTCATTACGCGCAAACAAGTTAGGCACGTTTTGCGCGGTAAGTGGGTTTACTGAAAATAAATCACCTGGCACGTAAATCATTTTGCTTAGTGTGCCATCAATTGGCATATGAATACGGTGGTAATCTTTAGGTGCTAAATAAATAGTGGCAAACTTACCGCCTAAAAATGGTGTTGTATCATCTTGTGAGCCGCCTAGTAGCGCTTGTAAGCTGTAATCGTGACCTTTAGCTTGTATTAGCTGTCCGTCAACAATATCGCCTAGCTGGCTGATTGCGCCATCCACTGGATGGATGATGATATTACTATCTTCTACCATTGGGCGCATGCCGTCTTTTAAAGGGCGAGTAAAAAATTCATTAAAGCTTTTATAATGAGCAGGATCTGGGTATTGGGCTTCGCTCATATCTACTTTATATTGCTTAATAAATAGTTTAATTAAAGTCGTTGTTAAAGCGCCAGCTTTAGCTGCGGCTAATTTACCCACTACGCGTGAAATAAAAT
>NZ_JACJDN010001021.1:0-755 GCF_014163565.1 Pseudoalteromonas sp. SR45-5
CGTTTTTATAAGCGTTGCGTTACTTCCAGTTTATAGTGTTATTTCTGCCTATGGAATTTACTTACGGGTAGAGCAGCATGGGCTAACAGTAGAGCGTTGTTGGGGCATTTTAATTTGGTTTTTATTGGCGTGTTTTTCGTTTAGTTATCTTGTTGGAATTATAACAAAGCGAGACAATTGGCTAGAGCCGCTTAGCAAAATAAATATTGTGATGGGGTGGGTGGTGCTCGTTAGTATGCTTGCTGTTAACTCCCCTTTATTAAATTTTCAAAGCTTATCTACAAACAGCCAAATAGCGCGTTTAGATGCAGATAAAGTAACAATAGAAAAGTTTGACTATTACTATTTTGAGCACAGCTTAGGTCGCCAAGGTTATTTAGCTATGCAGTTATTAAAACAGAAAATTGAAACGAGTCACCCAGAGCAATACGCTATCATCGATAGGATGTATGTAAATAATGAGTTTGCTTTAACGCTTGAACACACAGTCGATGATTTTATTGAGCGCAGTGTATTTTGGCCATCACAAGCGCTAATACCTCAAGGTTTAATAGAGGCAGTATTTTCTGAACAACATTTTTACGATCGTAACTCTTTAAAAGAACATACTTACTATTTCATTGGCATGGATTTAAACAAAGATGATGAACTCGATTTTATAGTGATTGACGAAAGTAATGAAAATATATCCGCATATTTCTGGTTATTCGACATGGGTAAGTGGCGCTCAAGGTATATGAATGTCGAAAATCCTG
>NZ_JACJDN010001022.1:0-752 GCF_014163565.1 Pseudoalteromonas sp. SR45-5
TGTCGTCGTCTTTTTGTTTATACCATGAATGAGATGGGTTTAGCTGATCGCCTAGTATTAATCTAAGTGTTTTATGATGGGTCATAGTAAAGCCAAATTTTTTTATACGGGCATAGTTAATTAAACGATCGTTTTAATATTTTACAACAAGCAAATAGGAGTAAATAAGTGCGTAACGACAATAGTTTGCTGTTTTTAATGCTGGGGATTATTTGTTTCTTGAGTTTAATAATAGATTAGTAAAACGAATATAGGCGGTAAATAACACAATACAGTGTGCTGTTAGCAATAGGGCAAAAAAGTTTAACCGCATATCAAGGCGTTTTTGACCATGGTGTTAAAATGAGTCTAATTAAGGGGAGATTAAGTAAATTAAGTCACCCCCCCAAAATTGAATATCTAAATTTTATTACTTTGCTTTTGCTGCATTCTTTGTTGTAACGAAACCACATTGGTAACGTTGAAAAGAACATTGCTTGCAAAGCTTTCAAAGTATCTAAGCGCTTTTTTCCAAGCGAGCTGACTCTCAGTAGTAAAATGTTTACCAAGGTGCTCTTCAAGGGTTTCGTAAAAAGCGTTAGATAAAAGGGCAATGTCACTGTGTGAAGCGCCGCTTTTTTTTAGATACATTAAATGGTGAGCTAAAAAAGGAGCTACCGATGCTGGTTTATCTAAATGCTTAACAATTCGTTCTAATACGCAAAAGAGGGTAAAGCTCTTTTCGTTAAACTGTAAGGCCGTCGGGTAATTCA
>NZ_JACJDN010001023.1:0-751 GCF_014163565.1 Pseudoalteromonas sp. SR45-5
ATTGGTTTTCCGACAAAAGCAGCAATATTACATACTTGATCAAGCTGATTAGCTAAATAACAAAACGCACTTACTTGAGCATCGTTTTTAAATGGACCTACACGTAATCCATACAAAGTCATATTATTATTTTTACGTTCAAACATAGTAAAATTAAATTGAGTAAATGCACTAGGGTATAATTGCTTAAGCCTTTCGACTCTTGCTCTAACAAGCTCTGGCTTTAAATACCAACCAAGCTGTGCTCCAATTTTAGTTTCATCTGTTAAGGTGAGTTCTGAGTTTTGTAAGTTTGGTGTTTTTACTTCGGGAGTGTTATTTAGTGCCGTCGGTTCCAAATTCTGTGAAGGCTGATTACCATAGGTGATATCGGTTTTACTTTGCATGAGTAAAGGAGGGTTTTCAGTTAATTCACTTTGAGACGATAACGCCATAATTAATAGCTGTAAATCATCTTCCATAGCAGTTAAACGACCAATGCTTTCTTGCTGTAAGTGCCACTGCGAAACATACTCTTTTACTTGTTTATCAGTTATTAAAGAATGCTGCACGCTCTCGTTATTTACAGTTGCGCTGCTGCATCCATATAAATAAAAAGATAAGAATAAAACTGATATTAAATGACAAGACTTCAAATACCGCATTGCAAAATGCACTCTACTAACCAAGATAATAAATCAAAGCAAATTTTGCGCCAATTTATAGCAACTTTTTAATTAAGTAGTCTATTTTGAAGTAAGAAAACCGAGTT
>NZ_JACJDN010001024.1:0-746 GCF_014163565.1 Pseudoalteromonas sp. SR45-5
GCGTCAGACGCTAGAATGATGTCATCAACAGCTTCTTGTGTTTCAACGGCTTCAGCACGTTCAATTTTTGCAAGTAGTTGTGCTTTTGAACCAGCAGCTTCAGCAAGTGAGCGTACGTAGCGCATATCGTCGCCACTACGTGGGAATGATACGGCAATGTAATCTACGTCAATTTCAGCGGCAGTTATTAAATCTTCTTTATCTTTTTCAGTAAATGCTGGAGCAGTTAAGCCACCACCTAAACGGTTAATACCTTTATTGTTAGATAAAACACCGCCAACAGTTACAGTACAATGTACTAAGTGCCCAGCTACTTCATCAACAGTTAGTTGAATAAGGCCGTCATTTAGGAGTAGTAAGTCGTTAGGGCTAACGTCGTTAGGTAATTCTTTATAATCAATACCTACAGAGTTAACATCGCCTTCGCCTTTTTCCATTTTTGCATCAAGAGTGAACTTTGCACCCACAGAAAGCGTTACTTTACCTTCTTTAAAAGTAGAAACGCGGATTTTAGGGCCTTGAAGGTCAGCAAGAATAGCAATATGCTTGCCTAATTTTTTTGCAATATCGCGTACAGCTTGCGCACGGTCTTTATGATCTTGGGCAACACCATGTGAGAAGTTTAAACGTACTACATTAGCCCCAGCGATAATAATTTTTTCTAAGTTGTTATCTCTATCGGTAGCAGGTCCAAGGGTAGCGACTATTTTCGTGCGTCTTAGCATCAATTTCTCCTGTTTGCTTGG
>NZ_JACJDN010001025.1:0-741 GCF_014163565.1 Pseudoalteromonas sp. SR45-5
TCTACAGTGTCTAATTTAACTTCAGCTTGTTCTTTTTTTGCTTCTTGATTACAAGCTGTAAGCGCTAAAACTGACGCTGCAATCAATGACAATCTAATCGTCTTTTTCATTTTAAATCTCCGACACACTTTGCAGTTGTCATTTTAATGTATTATTACTAGTGAAAGATTAACGGCCCACATGATAGGCTGCTTGTTTAATGACTAAATTCCATATTGTTAGCTAAACTAAAAACATATCCAGTGATTAGACAAACAACCTAGGCATTTAACGCGTCCTAGTCTAACCTCTCAGTCACTAAGAGTTAAGGGGAAATACCTGTAATATGTCGATATTTCGTACTTTTTTAATCGTATTTAGCTGTTTTTTAGCCATCGCCTGTACCGATAAAAAACAACACGCTGTAGCAAGTTACGAACATGCTGCACAAGGTGCGTTTTCATCAACAGTTTCAAACGATGGTAAATACAGTTTGATCTCCTCTATCAACCATGGGGTCGCCCTGTGGGATAATCAACAGCAGGTGCTAAAATACCAATGGTTTCAGCAGCAGTCACAAGACAGCCTAGTGTACGCTGTTGCCATTGCTTTTGATAACAGCGTGGCTGTTACCGCCGAAAAAACCACGTTTGCTGTGTGGGATATAGCCACAGGCAAAAATAAAGGTTATTACAAAATACAAAAAGCCAGTATTCGCGATATTGCTATTAGCAATCAAGGCCGTAGTGTTTTATACGGCCG
>NZ_JACJDN010001026.1:0-736 GCF_014163565.1 Pseudoalteromonas sp. SR45-5
GGCTTAATATTATATAGTTTAATTGATTTCTTAACTATTTTTAGGCGTTTCGTAGTTAGCTTGAACGTTCTTCAAAGTGATGTAGTTCAAGGCGTTCACATTCAATACCCGTGGTGTTTTACCTCTAAATGAGCCGTAAGCGTGCTGCTGATTGTAGTGTAGTAATGCCGTCATTCAGGTAAAGTTTAACTTTTGAGATCTCCAAAATCCAAATTAACGGTCGAATAAAACTCTTCTTTGTCGATTCTTTGTGGCCTCTTAACTTTACCATTTAAGTGAGGAGAGCCTGATTTGTTGGGACGAAATTTAATGTTATGCTCCATCAATTTGAGCAGTACCTTCTCAGCAAAAAACTCCATTGCGCGATCAGTTTGTACCGTCGTGTTGGAAATGGCATTTCTTCTATCACTTTATCGACAAAGGTAAGTGTATTGTTTGCCGTTCTACGTTTAAAGGCGTCTAACACGCGATATCTAGAGCAATCATCAATGGTAGTGTACTGATAAATTCAGGCGCGACTTTACATGTATCCATCTGAATTTAGTCACTAGGAATAGGCCTTTATTATCGAATGAAGTATTTTTCTTTTGCTGAAAAACTATTGGCTTTACTTCGTATTTGGTCAGGACTTTATGAATTGAGTCAAGTGATGGATGGAAGTTATGCTCGTGTAGAAGCTGATTTTGGAGCTTCTAGCACCCATTTTCTATTTGATAATAAATATTAGTGCTTGGGG
>NZ_JACJDN010001027.1:0-734 GCF_014163565.1 Pseudoalteromonas sp. SR45-5
TCTCAGTTGATCCTAAATTAAAAGAAATATCAGGAATAGAATTTGATAAACAACAACGTTTATGGGCTATTAACGACGGAGGCAATGAACCAAAGCTATACAGACTCAATAAAGACGGTTCCATTGCTAAAGAAATTTTAGTTGAAAACGCTAAAAACATTGATTGGGAAGACATGACCCAAAACAAATTTGGGCACTTCTTTTTAGGCGATTTTGGTAATAACAAAAACGATCGTAGATGGCTCACTATTTATAAAATAGAAAACCCGATAGATATAAAAA
This sequence comes from Pseudoalteromonas sp. SR45-5, assembly GCF_014163565.1. NCBI lineage: Bacteria > Pseudomonadati > Pseudomonadota > Gammaproteobacteria > Alteromonadales > Pseudoalteromonadaceae > Pseudoalteromonas > Pseudoalteromonas sp. SR45-5. The sequence continues at coordinate 283 of NZ_JACJDN010001027.1, forward strand.
CAGATACGACTCAAGCAGAAATAATTAAGTTTACCTACCCCGAAATGGATGGCAGTCCTATAAAGCCTAATAACCGTAATTTTGATTTAGAGGCATTTGTAGCTCTAGGACGTCACTTATATTTATTTACTAAAAACCGCACAGAGCCATTTGATGGTATTACTAAGGTTTATAAAGTGGGCGATCATGCTGCTAATTTTAAAGCCGAGTTAATAGATTCATTTAAAACATGTACCACTTTAGAAAAGCTATGCTGGATAACATCGGCTGCTTTAAGCCCTGATCGTAAAAAGCTGATATTACTTGATTCAACCAGTATTTGGTTATTCGAAAATTTTGAGGGTGATAAGTTTTTTTCTGGCGATGTATCAAAAATTGACTTAGGAATAGTAACTCAAAAAGAAGCTGTCACTTTTTTTGATGACAATACTATTGTATTTACAGATGAAGAG
>NZ_JACJDN010001028.1:0-542 GCF_014163565.1 Pseudoalteromonas sp. SR45-5
CCGTTGCTAAAGCCGTTTAAACTACCGAAAAAGTAAGCCGTAAATACAACCTAGCGAAACAGCCTTGATGCTGTAATGTCACTGCTGAGACTACTTTTTAATGCTGTAAGTAAATGACGCCTAACACTAAGCTTTGGGGCGCTAGCACGTGGGCTATAATCCGAACGAAGTGAGTCAGCCCACGTGTTAGCGTCCCAGCGACCGGAGGGAGTGCCAACAGCGTTTTGTTAGGCGTACGACGGAACGTACACAGCTTTGCTGCCACCACTAGCCAAATAGACCGCGTGTTTAAATTAGTGAATTTAAGATAAAACAACCCTGTGCGAAAAGCCAGATGTTAACGGTAATGCTGGAAAAAAGAGCGAGTTTAAACAACTGGAGATGCAGAATGCTGGCGTTGCTGAGTTTATGAAAAGCCCGTTGCTAAAGCCGTTTAAACTACCGAAAAAGTAAGCCGTAAATACAACCTAGCGAAACAGCCTTGATGCTGTAATGTCACTGCTGAGACTACTTTTTAATGCTGTAAGTAAATGACGCCTAAC
>NZ_JACJDN010001029.1:0-415 GCF_014163565.1 Pseudoalteromonas sp. SR45-5
GTACGACTGAGTGGATTAGAACTACTGACCTTTGGACCGGGTGATCAAGAGTAGGTAGTGCTTTTTCCTTCAATTATACTTTTTTAAATGTTGGTACGACTGAGTGGATTCGAACTACTGACCTTTGGACCGGGTGATCAAGAGTAGGTAGTGCTTTTTCCTTCAATTATACTTTTTTAAACGTTGGTACGACTGAGTGGATTCGAACCACCGACCCCTACCATGTCAAGGTAGTGCTCTAACCAACTGAGCTACAGTCGTACAATTTTTGAGGTTTTACTTAAATGTTGGTACGACTGAGTGGATTAGAACTACTGACCTTTGGACCGGGTGATCAAGAGTAGGTAGTGCTTTTTCCTTCAATTATACTTTTTTAAATGTTGGTACGACTGAGTGGATTCGAACTACTGACCTT
>NZ_JACJDN010000102.1:0-8738 GCF_014163565.1 Pseudoalteromonas sp. SR45-5
AAAAAATAAATCTTTTACTTCAATGGTTGTGCCATCTGGATGCGCTACAGGTTTTACTTGAACGGCCATGTCGCGGCCTTCTGCAAAAGCTTGCCAAGCTGCTTCTTGCTCTTTTGGTTTTGAGCTCAGCGTTAAACGCGACACAGAACTAATTGACGCAAGTGCTTCCCCTCTAAAGCCAAGTGAGCAAATGTTTTCAAGGTCATCAAGTGATTTTAATTTACTTGTCGCGTGGCGAGAAAGTGCGAGCGTTAGCTCATCTTTATTTATCCCTGCGCCATTATCACGAATACGAATAAGTTTGTGGCCGCCGCGCTCAATATCAATTTGAATACGCGTTGCGCCAGCATCTAAGCTATTTTCAACAAGCTCTTTTACTACCGACGCTGGGCGCTCAACCACTTCGCCTGCGGCAATTTGGTTGGCTAAACGCGCGGGTAATATTTCAATATTCATGAGACTTCCTAGCAAACATTGCGCTAATAATAATGACTAACTTTGAGGTATATCGAGCTCTTGCCCAATAAATAAGGTATTAGAACTAAGCTTATTAACTTGTTTTAATTTATTGACTGTAACGCCATAGCGACTCGCTAACATACTTAAAGATTCACCGGGGCGTACTTTATGCTTTGTTGGATATTGCGACTTTAATTTAGCAAATAAAGAATCATCCGGCGGATTTTTCAAATAATAATTTTTAATTGAAGTAAATATAGCTTTAGCTAAACGCTCTTGATGATTAGGACTTTTAAGTAGCTTTTCTTCTCGCGGGTTAGATATAAACCCCGTTTCTACCAAAATAGATGGAATATCTGGTGATTTTAGTACTGCAAGGCTCGCATGCTGGGGATCTTTTTTATGCAGTTTGGCAACCTTACGAAGCTCTTTAACCACTTCGTCAGCTACATTTAAGCCAGTTTTCATAGAGTGGTCCATCGACATATCAAGCAACGCTTGTGCTAGATATTTTTCATTGGCGGCATCTTTCATTACATCAGCAGCGCCACCTAAAAGCTCGGAGTGTTTTTCTTTATCTTCTATCCATTTACCTATTTCTGAATTAGCACGTCTTAATGACAAAACCCACACAGAGGCACCATTTGGCCCAGGGCTTGTAAATGCATCAGCATGAATAGAAACAAAAAAATCTGCCTTTTTTTCACGGGCTCGATTAGTACGGGTATTTAATTTTACAAAATAGTCACCGCTTCGTACCATGCGCGAAATCATGCCACGTTCGCCATCAATCATGCGCTCTAAACGTTTCGCAATTTGCAGTGTAACTGTTTTTTCGTAGGTGCCTGATGGCCCAATTGAACCAGGATCTTCGCCGCCATGCCCCGCATCAATTGCAATAACAATGTCGCGTTCTTGGCTTAGTTGACGGTTTTTAGCGGCTGTTTGAGCAGGAGAAACAACTGTAGTAGCTTGGCTTTTATTGTATAAATCAACAACGAGTCTATTTTTATAAGGGCCTGTAGGTGCGAGGGCAAATACCACTGGCTTTATTGGCGCACTTAATTCAAATACTAAACGTACGCTTTGTTTATTTTTAGGTTTTGAGTAACGTAATTTGCTTACTATTTGATGTTTCGGGGGCACACCTGGCAATGTTTTTAACTCGCTAGTATTTTCTAAATCAATCACTAGGCGGCTAGGGTTTTTAAGCATGAAATAGCTAAAGTCGGGCTTATCATTTAAATCAAATACCACGCGCGTGCTATCTGGAGACGGCCATACACGCACACTATTGATTGTGTTTTTAGCCCATAGCGGCAAGCTTATGGTGATAACCATAAGATAAATAAAAAGTTTAACTACACCTCGGCTCATTGGATAATTACTGCCTTAACTATATTATTATTGATTATTTAGTTTTTCGACAATTGCTATACCGCGCTCACTCGCACTATTTATAACAATTTTACGTTCGTTACCCACATAGCTTAGAGTAATATCTAAATCAGGCACAGGAATAAATTCACCACCCTTTTCAGGCCATTCAACAACACAAATTGCGTCTGCTGAGAAATAATCGCGTATTCCCATGTATTCGAGTTCTTCAGGATCACCTAAGCGGTATAAGTCAAAATGATAAACATTTGCACGCTCAAGCTCATAAGGTTCTACTAGTGTATAGGTCGGGCTTTTAACCTTACCTGTATGGCCAAAGCCTTGCACTACACCTCGTGTAAACGTTGTTTTACCAGCACCTAAATCACCATGTAAATAAATAACCGCACCTTGCTCTATAATATCAGCAACGCGATTACCCATTGCAACCGTGGCAATCTCATCAGTTAAATGAAATTCAAAACTACGCGTCATTATTACCTCAAAAATTCATTCAAAAGCGCATATTTGCTAATCATACCAGAATATTCATTTAAGGCGATAAATTGAGGTTTTAGACATAAAAAAACCAGACAAGCGAATGATTAAAGTTATATTTGAATATCTATTTTCGATACCTTAAAACTGTAACATTGAAATAAAGTAAGAGAAAAGTAACACAACGGCTGAGATGCCTATAGCAAGTATTAAAGTTACTGAGATATGTAAGCTTATAATCAAACTTTTATGATTCAGCCACTAGTTCTGATACTAAAAAATATATAGCAACAACGGAGTTGATGACACAAACCAGAAAACTACCCTGCATGCTTTTGTATTTCTGATAAAAAGATAATACCAATTCGCTTAATTAAGTGATCTATTTTGAGGCTGGAAAAACGTGTTGATAGGTAGGCAGAAATTCGCTATTTAGTTGTTCTAAATGAGCATTTTTTAACGCAGGTAGCGACACGTTTAGCCCCGCAAAATGATTAAGTATTATTGCGGATTGGTATAAGTCCTAAATGTGTAAACACGTTTCAAGACAAGGCAGTTCCAGAAAACAAAAAGCCCCGGCTAATGCCAGGGCTTTTTTACAAAACTAACTTAATTAAAAATTAAGCTTGTTTTGGACTAGAAATAACGTCTACTAAAGTCCAAGATTTATTCTTAGAAATTGGTGCGCATTCACGGATAGTAACTACGTCACCCGCTTTTGCTGTGTTATTTTCGTCATGTACGTGTAACTTAGTCGTACGTTTAATGAATTTCCCATAGATTGGGTGCTTCACATAACGTGCGATAGCGATAGTGAAAGATTTTTCCATCTTGTCGCTGATTACACGGCCTTGAAGAGTACGAATTTTATCGCTCATTATTGACCTGCCTTCTGGTTAATAACTGTTTTTACACGCGCGATATCGCGGCGTACTGTTCTTAGCGTGTGTGTCTGAGCTAACTGACCAGTGCTAGCTTGCATGCGCATATTAAATTGCTCACGAAGTAGTCCTAGAAGTTCAGCATTAAGCTCTTCTACGCTTTTATCTTTTAGTTCGCTAGCTTTCATCACATTACCGTCCGAGTTACGAAAGTTGTTTTGAATGGCAGTTTACGAGCAGCAAGGTCAAACGCTTCACGAGCAAGCTCTTCTGAAACACCTTCCATTTCGTAAAGTACTTTACCAGGCTGAATTTCAGCAACCCAATATTCAACAGAACCTTTACCTTTACCCATACGAACTTCAAGAGGTTTTTCTGTAATCGGTTTGTCAGGGAAGACACGAATCCAGATTTTACCTTGACGTTTCACGTGACGCGTCATAGCACGACGAGCTGCTTCGATTTGACGAGCAGTCATACGGCCACGGCCAGTTGCTTTCAATCCGAAAGTACCGAAGCTTACTTTGTTACCGTTTTGCGCTAAACCGCGGTTGCGGCCTTTGTGCATTTTACGGAATTTTGTACGTTTTGGCTGTAACATTACTCGCTACCTCTACTTAGCACTTTTCTTGGCTTTCTTTGGTGCGCGTTTAGCTGGCTTCTCTTGCTCTTGTACTAGTGGTAAACCACCAATAACTTCGCCTTTGAAGATCCAAACTTTAACACCAATGATACCATAAGTGGTTAAGGCTTCAGAAGTTGCGTAATCGATATCAGCACGAAGAGTATGTAGAGGTACACGACCTTCACGATACCATTCTGAACGTGCGATTTCAGCGCCGCCAAGACGACCGCTAACTTCAACTTTAATCCCTTTAGAACCGATGCGCATTGCATTTTGTACCGAACGCTTCATAGCGCGACGGAACATAACACGACGTTCTAGTTGAGAGGCAATGCCGTCTGCTACTAGTTGTGCATCTAGTTCTGGTTTACGTACTTCAGAGATATTAATCTGAGCAGGTACACCAGCGATTTTAGTTACCGCTTGACGTAATTTTTCTACGTCTTCGCCTTTTTTACCGATAACAACACCCGGACGAGCCGTGTGAATTGTTACTCGGATTGATTTTGCTGGACGCTCAATAACGATTTTAGACACAGAAGCCGTTTTTAATTCCTTAGTAAGGAATGTACGAACTTTGTGATCGCCAAAAAGCTGTGCAGAGAAATCTTTTGAACTCGCGTACCAGGTAGAAACCCAAGGTTTAGATATACCTAGGCGAATACCAGTAGGATGAACTTTTTGTCCCATTACTTATACTCCTAGCTATCTGAAACCATAACAGTGATATGGCTTGTACGCTTAAGGATGCGATCTGCGCGTCCTTTAGCACGAGGCATAATACGTTTCATTGTAGGACCATCGTCCACAAAGATCGTTGTTATACGAAGCTCATCAATGTCAGCACCTTCGTTATGCTCTGCGTTAGCAATAGCAGACTCAAGTACTTTCTTAACTAATACAGCCGCTTTCTTAGGGCTGTACGCCAGGATTTCTAGTGCGCGATCTACAGGTAACCCGCGGATCTGATCTGCAACTAGACGTGCTTTTTGCGCCGAACCAGAGGCGAATTTATGTTTAGCTAATGCTTGCATTTATCTTCCCCTCTTATCGTTTCTTCGCTTTCTTATCCGCAGCATGGCCACGGTAAGTGCGAGTTGGTGCAAATTCACCTAGTTTGTGACCGATCATTTCGTCAGAAACGAAAACTGGTACGTGCTGGCGACCATTATGGACAGCAATGGTCAATCCGATCATGTTAGGTATGATCATTGAACGACGGCTCCAAGTTTTAATTGGCTTTTTCTCACCGCTTTCCAAAGCTTTCTCTACCTTCTTCAGCAAGTGTAGGTCTATAAAAGGACCCTTCTTGAGAGAGCGTGGCATGGCTATTCCTCAATATTACTTAGTACGACGACGTACTATAAATTTATCCGTACGCTTGTTCTTACGCGTCTTCGCACCTTTAGTCGGTTTACCCCATGGAGACACAGGATGACGACCACCAGATGTACGACCTTCACCACCACCGTGTGGGTGATCTACCGGGTTCATGGCAACACCACGAACTGTCGGACGAATACCACGCCAGCGATTTGCACCTGCTTTACCAAGTGAACGAAGCATATGCTCAGCATTGCCTACTTCACCTAGAGTCGCACGACAATCAGATTCAACTTTACGAACTTCGCCTGAACGAAGACGTAATGTTACATACTGACCATCACGAGCAAGGATTTGAACGTATGCACCAGCAGAACGTGCGATTTGAGCACCTTTACCTGGTTTTAATTCTACGTTGTGAACAGTCGAACCTACAGGCATATTACGCATTGGTAATGCATTACCAGGTTTGATTGGTGCATCAACACCAGACTGGATTGCATCGCCAGCTTTTAAGCCTTTTGGTGCGATAATGTAACGACGCTCACCGTCTGCATATAATACAAGAGCGATGTTTGCGCTACGATTTGGATCGTATTCTAAACGTTCAACAGTGGCTGGAATGCCATCTTTAGTACGTTTAAAATCGATTAAACGGTAATGTTGTTTATGACCACCACCGATATGACGAACCGTAATACGACCATTGTTATTACGACCACCTGATTTAGAGTTTTTCTCTAAAAGTGGTGCGTATGGCTTACCCTTATGTAGATCAGAGTTAACCACTTTAACTAGGTGACGACGGCCCGCAGAAGTAGGCTTACACTTTTGAAGTGCCATAATTCTATCCCCTTATTACTCGGCGCCGCCGACAAAGTCTAGCTCGCTGCCTTCTTTAAGAGTAACGTAAGCTTTTTTCCAGTCGCTACGACGACCGAAACGTGCGCCAGTACGTTTTGTTTTACCCTTAACGTTAAGTGTGCGAACACCCGTTACTTCTACTTCAAAAAGCTTCTCAACTGCTACTTTAATTTCAGCTTTAGTTGCGTCATTTACTACTTTAAAAACAATAGTATTGTTTTCTTCAGCAGCAATTGTGCTTTTTTCAGAGATATGTGGAGCAAGGATCACTTTTAAAAGACGTTCTTCGCGAATCATGCTAGCGCCTCCTCAAGTTGCTTAACAGCAGCGGCTGTAATAAGTACCTTATCGAAAGCAATTAAGCTTACAGGATCGATACCAGCTACATCACGTGTGTCAACCTTATAAAGGTTACGTGCCGATAAGAAAAGATTTTCATCTACTTCTTCAGTCACGATAAGAACATCTTTAAGCTCAAGTTCTTTAAGCTTAGCAACTAGTTCTTTAGTTTTTGGTGCTGCTAGAGCAAAACTTTCAACAACGATTAAACGCTCTTGACGAACTAATTCAGATAAGATGCTTTTAATCGCACCACGGTACATTTTACGGTTTACTTTTTGGCTGTGGTCTTGTGGTTTAGCTGCAAAGCTAACGCCACCTGAACGCCAAATTGGGCTACGGATTGTACCGGCACGTGCACGGCCAGTACCTTTTTGAGCCCATGGTTTTTTACCACCACCGCTTACTTCAGAACGTGTCTTCTGAGCACGAGTACCTTGACGAGCACCTGCTGCGTATGCAACAACTACTTGGTGTACTAATGCTTCGTTAAACTCACGTCCAAAAGTAGCTTCAGAAACTTCAAGACCGCCAGAAGCGTCTTTAATTGCTAATTCCATCACTAAATCTCCAGGACTTATGCTTTAACAGCTGGTTTAACGATAACGTCACCGCCAATAGCTCCAGGTACTGCACCCTTAACTAAAAGCAAATTACGCTCAGCGTCAACGCGAACTAGTTCTAAGTTTTGAGTCGTTACACGCTCAGCACCCATATGACCGGCCATTTTCTTACCTTTAAACACCTTACCAGGTGATTGGTTTTGACCGATTGAACCAGGAGCACGGTGAGATAGAGAGTTACCATGTGTAGCGTCTTGCATGCTGAAATTCCAGCGTTTAACACCACCTTGGAAACCTTTACCTTTAGAAGTACCGGTTACGTCAACCTTGTTGATTTCGTTGAATAATTCAACAGTAAGCTCAGCGCCTACTTCAAAATCGCCTTCACCACCGTTAAGGCGGAATTCCCACAGACCGCGACCCGCTTCAACACCAGCTTTAGCGAAATGACCCGCTTTAGCTTTGTTTACACGACTTGCTTTTTTAGTGCCTGCGGTTACTTGAAGCGCGTTATAACCGTCTGTTGCGTCAGATTTGATCTGAGCAATGCGGTTAGGTGTCGCTTCAATAACTGTCACAGGGATAGATACACCATCTTCAGTGAAGATTCGTGTCATACCCACTTTACGACCGACTAGACCTAATGCCATTTTCCTAAAACCTCTCTAATCTTTCGATTAACCCAGGCTGATTTGAACATCAACACCAGCAGCAAGATCTAAACGCATAAGCGCGTCTACAGTCTTGTCAGTTGGTTCTACGATGTCTATCAGACGTTTATGGGTGCGGATCTCGTACTGATCACGCGCATCTTTATTAACGTGCGGTGAAGTTAGTACAGTAAAACGTTCAAAGCGTGTAGGTAGTGGGATTGGACCACGTACTTGTGCGCCAGTGCGTTTCGCAGTTTCCACGATTTCTGCCGTTGATTGGTCAATCAAACGGTGGTCAAAAGCTTTTAGGCGAATACGAATGCGTTGATTTGACATTCTTAACCTCAATATAAAGAGCATATAAAAGAGCATAAAAAAACTACCGAAACAATCTTAAAACTTAAGATGTCGGCTGTTTGATTATATCTACGTTGAGTTCCAAATCGGAACTCCTGTTTATTAGCTTGAAATCCAAGCTTAATTTATCCTTTCTAATTCCCAGAGGAATTTTGAAAGCCTGCGTATTATAGAGGTATTGGTGATAAATGCAACAACTATTTAGAAACAATGTAATGAATACTAATTTGATTAAATATGCGTCCATACATGTTCAATAGCTATACTTGAACTAATGCTTTTGATGCTAGTCAACAAACAACTAAACATCTTAATTGCGCAAACTAAGGGATTTTTAGATATTATGGTATCCTGTTGCGCTAATTTTGCCCTTAATACTCTCAATATGGTGAGTCGATGCGTATTTTTAATTATTGTTTAAATGTTATGTCTGCTGGATTTAGTCGCTTATTTGTGAAAAGCAAAGTGCTGCCAGAAAATCCTATTAAACAGTATGATCTAAACCCTGAGTACCCTACATTTTACATAGTGCGTTTAAATTCACGTTTTGATTTAGCCGCGCTGGCGCATGTTTGTAAAAAGAATGGCCTACCTAGCCCAACAGAAGAGCAAGTGCTAGGGACTCAAAATTTAGACCGTTTTATTGGTATTAAAAATCCTCCACCGTTATTTGGTGATGAAGCAAAACCAACCAATGCTTTAGCCCAAGGCAAGCAAATTATTGAGTACTTAATAAAAAGCGGTCAGCAAAACGTACAAGTGGTGCCTGTTACTATTTTATGGGGGCGCGATCCAGGTA
>NZ_JACJDN010001030.1:0-391 GCF_014163565.1 Pseudoalteromonas sp. SR45-5
TTCTCGGTGGTGATAATAATGTCTTAATTACTTTATGAGCATTTAGCCCAAAACAATTTTACCACCGAGAGCACAGAGGCGCTTCGCGCTACACGGAGAAGTTCTTAGATCTTCTCTTTCACTTCACCTTGTCTTCTCGGTGGTGATAATAATGTCTTAATCACTTAATGAGCATTTAGCCCAAAACAATTTTACCACCGAGAGCACAGAGGCGCTTCGTGCTACACGGAGAAGTTATTTGATCTTCTCCTTCACTTCACCTTGTCTTCTCGGTGGTGATAATAATGTCTTAATTACTTTATGAGCATTTAGCCCAAAACAATTTTACCACCGAGAGCACAGAGGCGCTTCGCGCTACACGGAGAAGTTCTTAGATCTTCTCTTTCACTTC
>NZ_JACJDN010001031.1:0-386 GCF_014163565.1 Pseudoalteromonas sp. SR45-5
TAAATGGTGCCTCGACGCGGAATCGAACCACGGACACGAGGATTTTCAATCCTCTGCTCTACCGACTGAGCTATCGAGGCACATAAACTGTGCTAGTTACAGATTAACGAAATTAACCTTTAACTTAATAAATGGTGCCGACTAACCGAGTCGAACGGTTGACCTACTGATTACAAGTCAGTTGCTCTACCAGCTGAGCTAAGTCGGCACACAAAACTGTGTGCTAAGGCACGTTCAATTTTAAAGATTGAGAACTTAAAGTAAATGGTGCCTCGACGCGGAATCGAACCACGGACACGAGGATTTTCAATCCTCTGCTCTACCGACTGAGCTATCGAGGCACATAAACTGTGCTAGTTACAGATTAACGAAATTAACCTTTAACT
>NZ_JACJDN010001032.1:0-382 GCF_014163565.1 Pseudoalteromonas sp. SR45-5
AGTAAGTGGCGTCCCCAAGGGGATTCGAACCCCTGTTACCGCCGTGAAAGGGCGGTGTCCTAGGCCTCTAGACGATGGGGACACATAAATGTGTCACTAGGACAACTGAATTTTTAGACTCGTTTCAGGCGAGCTTTCTTAATAACACTACACTTCCCTATTAAAATAAGTAAGTGGCGTCCCCAAGAGATTAGTACTCTTGATAACGTCGTGCATAGAGAGTGCGGTGTCACACTGCTTTACACAATACTTAAAATAGTAAGTGGCGTCCCCAAGGGGATTCGAACCCCTGTTACCGCCGTGAAAGGGCGGTGTCCTAGGCCTCTAGACGATGGGGACACATAAATGTGTCACTAGGACAACTGAATTTTTAGACTCGTTT
>NZ_JACJDN010001033.1:0-348 GCF_014163565.1 Pseudoalteromonas sp. SR45-5
TTCAGTTGGTTAGAATACCGGCCTGTCACGCCGGGGGTCGCGGGTTCGAGTCCCGTCCACTCCGCCAACTATTTAAACAATGTTATATTACAAAATTTGTATGCTGGAGTGGTAGTTCAGTTGGTTAGAATACCGGCCTGTCACGCCGGGGGTCGCGGGTTCGAGTCCCGTCCCCTCCGCCAATAAGAAAAAATAACAGTGTAACTATGCGCTGGAGTGGTACTTCAGTTGGTTAGAATACCGGCCTGTCACGCCGGGGGTCGCGGGTTCGAGTCCCGTCCACTCCGCCAACTATTTAAACAATGTTATATTACAAAATTTGTATGCTGGAGTGGTAGTTCAGTTGGT
>NZ_JACJDN010001034.1:0-316 GCF_014163565.1 Pseudoalteromonas sp. SR45-5
GGTTGCAACCCGAAGGATGCAACCCGTTTTTTTGCGTTGATAAACAGCGCGTATTAGTTAAGTTTTTCTCTAATACGTGCAGATTTACCAGAACGCTCACGTAGGTAGTAAAGCTTAGCACGGCGAACTGCACCGCGACGCTTAACTGCTACGCTATCAATAAGAGGGCTGTGCGTTTGGAATACACGCTCAACACCTTCACCGTTCGAAATTTTACGAACTGTGAATGCTGAGTGAAGACCACGATTACGCTTAGCGATTACAACACCTTCAAAGGCCTGTAGACGCTCTTTAGCACCTTCTTTTACTTTTACCT
>NZ_JACJDN010001035.1:0-296 GCF_014163565.1 Pseudoalteromonas sp. SR45-5
CGGCATGGGCTCTTGGCTATTTACTAAATCCCAGAAAGCAAAAAACCCGTCACATTGCTGTAACGGGTCTCTACAATTTGAAGCCTGGTAATGTCCTACTTTCACATAGCAAATGCTACACTATCGTTGGCCGGGGCTCGCCTTCGAGCTGTTTGGTTTCACTACTGAGTTCGGCATGGGCTCTTGGCTATTTACTAAATCCCAGAAAGCAAAAAACCCGTCACATTGCTGTAACGGGTCTCTACAATTTGAAGCCTGGTAATGTCCTACTTTCACATAGCAAATGCTACACTATC
>NZ_JACJDN010000103.1:0-8724 GCF_014163565.1 Pseudoalteromonas sp. SR45-5
AGGTCACCTTGAGATAATGCTAAAAAGCGTAACTTGTCTGCTGCGTCTGATGCATTTGACACAAGCTCACGTAAAAATATTTCTTTATTAGAATAAAGAGAATGAATCATTAAGTTTAATAATTGTTTTACTTCTGTTTGAAAGCCTAATGTTTCTTTTTGTGCTGCAGTCATTTATATATCTCCAATTTGCAAAGTATCTGCGTTATGCACTTAATATGGGGTGAGGTGTTAGAACTTCAAGGGAAAAATTTAAAAAAGGTAAAACGAAAGGACTTAATACTTAAATTCAAGAATTATTATTGAAAACTCAAAGAACAAAACAAACAATTAAACCACTTTAAAGTAAAATCATACGGGCTCGTCTTTATTAAACACCTCAGTATACTGACTCACTCACTGAGGTGTTATTATGGCTCTACTTCATCAACTTTTACTTAGGCAGTTTAGCCAAACCAAGCTGTTCTAAAAATTCATTATGTTTATTTAATGCACTTACAATATCTTTTTCAATATTATGTAAGTCTTTATTTACTTCAGTGATATTTACTTTTATCTCAGCCTTTGCTGTACTCACATAACGCGAAATATTAAGGTTGAAGTCGTTTTTCTCAATCTCAGCCATCGACACCCGGCGTGAATAACGCTCTTCTACATTGCGGTTTTTATAGGTTTCAACGATTTTTTTAATGTCGTTAGGCTCATCGCCTTTGCCTTCACGTAAAGTGTTCTGGCGCTTGCCCTTTTCATAATGCTCACTGGCATTAATAAACAATACATCATCGTACTTTTTGCATTTTTTCAGCACAATAATACACACCGGAATACCCGTTGAAAAAAACAAGTTCGCAGGTAAGCCAATTACCGTATCTATGTGGCCATCGTTGAGCAGTTTAGTGCGAATACGCTGCTCTGCGCCGCCTCTAAACAGCACACCGTGGGGCAGAATAATTGCCATGGTGCCTTCATCGCTTAAAAAGTGAAAGCCGTGCAGTAAAAAGGCAAAGTCAGCAGCGGATTTTGGCGCAAGGCCGTGGCTTTTAAAGCGAAAATCTTCGCCCTGCGCTTCACTCGGATCCCAGCGGTAACTAAAGGGCGGGTTGGCTACTACGGCATCGCATTTGAGTTTTTTCGCCGGGTTCATCTCACTGAGCATGTCCCAGTCGTTTAATAAAGTATCGCCGTGGTGAATGTCAAATTCGGTGTCTTTTACGCCGTGTAGTAGCATGTTCATGCGAGCAAGGTTAAAGGTGGTGATGTTTTTTTCTTGGCCGTAAATTTTACCGACGCTGCCGCCTGCATCAACAATATGCTTACGTACATTAAGTAATAACGAGCCTGAACCACAGGCAAAATCTAATACCTTGTTGAGCTTTTTCTTTTTGCCGGTTTTTGGTTCTTGGCTGTCTAGGGTGACAATTTCTGATAAAATAGTCGAAATAGGTTGCGGAGTGTAAAATTCACCGGCTTTTTTACCTGAACCAGCGGCAAATTCACCAATCAGGTATTCATACGCATCGCCCAAAATATCGCTGTCGGTAGAAAATCCAGCAATGCCTTCGGAAATTTTTTGAATAATGCTACAAAGCTTTTTATTGCGTTCGCTGGGGGTTTTGCCTAACTTTTCTGAGTTTAAGTTAATCTCCGAGAACAAGCCTTTAAAGTTACTGTTAAAGCTTTGCTCTTCAATGTATTTAAAGCCCGCCTCTAAAGTTTGCAGTAATTCACTGTTTTGGGTGCGTGCTAGTTCGGCGATACTCGTCCACAGGTGGCGCGGTTCAATCACATAATGCAGTTTACGGCGCATTTGTTTTTCAAACTCGCCCACATCATCGCTATTGTCTGTATACCACAGGCTCAATGGCGCAGTTTTATCATCTGCTGTTAGACTCGGGTAATCACGGCCAAGCTCTTTTTGCGCCGCCGTTTCGTAGTTATCTGACAAGTAGCGTAAAAATAAAAACGATAACATATAGTCACGAAAGTCATCGGCGTTCATCGCACCGCGTAGGCTGTCGGCTATATCCCACAGGGTTTTGCCTAAATCTTTAAGTTGTTCTTGGGTCATGTTAATTGATCTCTTCGAGTTGTTCGGCTTGCGCTTGTTGCACGTTTGGTTCTTGTGGCGCTGGAGGCTCTTGCTGCACTAATAGTGCTGGAAACAGCGCAGGGTCAAAGCGGTAGTTGTTCATGAAATTGCGTAGTATTCGGCGAAAATGCCCTTTATTTTCATCTGTCATTTCCATTGGCTCAAATAACGAATAATTACCATGGCTTAAAATATTAATTATACGCGCGTGCAATATGCCTTCTGGATCATCTTTTTCCTGTTCAATACAGGCGGAGAAGTTTTTGAAGCCATGAAAAGTCGCTGTTTTTTCTAAAATACTGCGTAAAATATTAAAATGGTAGGTAAATAAATCACCTGATTGAGCTGCTTTATGCAGTTGCTCTAATAGCGCGACATGGTGAAAAAATGGCGTGCTATTGGTATATCTCAACTTATAGCGTTGTGCTTCTTTATCGTAACTTAAAAAGTAGGGCTGTAGCTTTTTCTTCTCATTAAGCTCATTCCACATCACATTAAAAAATAAAGTATGGTGGGATGAAATTACCGCTTTAATGGTGTTTTTTTTCAGCAGCTGAGCAAGATGGCTTGCCACCGCAATGGCGTTATTATCATCGAGTGATGAAATTGGGTCATCAATATATAAATACTCTACCCAGTTGTAAGTCACTTGTTTATCGGCGGCTAATTGGGCAATGGCGAGGAAAAAACACCAAATAAAAATATTTTCTTCACCGCGTGATACTTTGATATGTTCAATATTTTCAGCTTTATTATCAATTAATACTTCGCGGATAAAATTCACATGGCCTTTTTCATAATCAATCAAAAAATTGAAATCGCCGTAGCGTTGCACCAATGGCCTAATTTGATTTTCTAAATCGAGGTCTTCATCTTTCAGTGCATCAAAAAAACTGGAGGTCTTATTGAGTTTCAAAACTCGAGTTGCATTCTCTTCAAGGTCATTATCCCAACTAAACAAATCCTCTGTAAAAGCATTAAAATACAAGGTATCGCGCTTACCCTCTTTTTTACCTAGCTCTTTAAAGGCCATCGACAAACGAGTTTTACCTGTGCCGTTATAGGCAAATAATAAGGTTTGCTTGACGGTTTTTGGGTTTTTATTGTTCTGTGGTATGCCGTTTTTTAACACATGGCGTAAATGTGCTGCCACTTCATCGAGCGTCGCAAAGGTTAACTCACTCATGCGCCCACCTTAGCTTTGGCATCCATGTGGCCATTCTCAGCCGATGGAAATAATTGCTGCATTAACCCTTTTTTGTGTGTTTTAAGGGCTTCAATTTTTTGACTTTGTGCGGCGATAAGTTCATCTAGTCTAGATAGACAGTCGGCGATTTTTTGTTGCTCATCAAATGTTGGAGCTATGGCTACATTTAGATTTTTCTGAGCAGTTATGCCTATATATGCTCTTGTACCACCGCCAGAGGCATTTTTAAGTTCCCCCTGAAATAATTCAGATATAAACGAATAAGCTAAAAATTTGTTTAGTAATTTTTCTTTATCCTTTACTCTGTAATAGGTTACTTGTGGTGTTAGCATCAAATATGGAAACTCATTCTCCTTTACCGTTGTTACGCTTCCAACGGTTCCCTTATGTGTTAAAAGTACATCACCTTCTTTAGCAAACCCTTTCTGTAAATTGTCTGCTTGCTCTTTGGATAGGTGTGAGCATTTTAAAAGATCTATTTCCCCATTCTTAATATCGTTCGCCATAATAAATGGAATGCCGTACTTAACATAGTCACTTGATTTAGGATGAATGTTTCCATGATTTCCATCTTTAGGAGGGAAAATAAGTTCGTTTTGGATTAGCATTCCAATTGTAGATTTTGTCCACTTCTCACCAAACTCAGGAAACCTTAGCTTAGGGACGGTTTCACCTTCGGCGGGGAAGAGTTGTTGCATTAGGCCTTTTTTATGGGCTTTTAAAGCGTCCAGTTTTTGGTTGTGCGCGCTCACCAGTTCGTCGAGGGATGAAAGGCAATCAGCAATTTTTTGTTGTTCTCTGGGGCAAGGCAGGTCAATATCAAGTTCTTTCAACTGTTTACCTGTAATCAAAGTCTGACCTGAACCAAAAACCATTTGGTTTAATCCAAAATTATCGAGGGTATAGTAGATGAAATCAATACTCTCTGTTTTTTCTAATGTAATTACTAATGTATTATCCGTAACGCCATACTTACCAGATGCTTTAGTTAAAAGGCCTGCATTGGCTCCGACGCGAGCAGCTAAAATTAACTCATCATTGAAAGTATCATTTAAAGTTCTACCAATTATACCAGTTGAACCATATAGATCGTACGCACCATTCTCTGCGGCTTTATCCTTTCCTGAAGAGATGCTAATACATAACTCACCTAGTTTTTTACTTCTCCATTGACCTTTAAACTCAGGAAACCTCAATTCAGGCACTAGCCCTTTTTCAGCTGATTTATTCATTGTCTTCTCCTTGCCTTCGCGCGGGTTCAGCCATTTGCTCAATATCTAATTCGTCTTGCGCTGGCAGGTCTTGTAATAGCTGATGCAGTTTGGCTTGCAGCAGTTGTTTGTCGGGCAGTTGGCATTGGTATTGTGCAACTAGTGTTGGCGATAAGTTGCGGGATAGGGCATATTCGACCACTTCGTCGTCTTTATCGCGGCACAGTAACACACCTATGCTGGGGTTTTCGTGGGGCTTTTTCACGTCGCGATCGAGTGCTTCAAGGTAAAAGTCGAGCTGGCCTAAATGCTGTGGGCTAAATTTACCAATTTTTAGCTCAAAGGCGACCAGTGCGGCGAGGCCTCGGTGAAAAAACAGTAAGTCTATATAAAAATCTTGGTTGCCTACTTGCAAGCGGTATTCTTCGCCAATAAAAATAAAGTCTTTACCGAGCTCTAAAATAAAGGTTTTTAGGTTTTTTATAATGGCCTGTTGCAGGTCGCTTTCGCTGTGGCTGCTGGGCAGGCCTAAAAACTCTAAAGTGTAGTTGTCTTTAAAGATGCTTGCGCTAGTTGGGTGCGATTGTCTCAGCACTGCTGAGAGTTTTGGTTGCTCGCTTAGGCTGCGCTCAAAATGGGCGGCGTTTATTTGGCGCTCTAGCTCGCGGCTGCTGAGCTTTTCATTTTGCACTAGGATTAAATAATATTCGCGCTCAGCTCTGCTTTTACAGCGCGAAAATATAATGGTGTTGTGTGTCCACGGTAATGCTCTCACCAGTGGTGCGAGTGTTGTATCGTGTTGATAGGTTTCGTAAAACTGCTTCATGCGCCAGAGGTTTTTATCGCTAAAGCCTTTTATGTCAGGGTCTTGTTGGGCAATGTAGGCGGCGAGTTGCTTTACCACGCCTTTGCCCCAACTTTGCGATGCGACTTTTTCGCTAATAGTTTGCCCGACTGACCAATACAACTCAATTAACGCGGTATTTACTTGGGCAAATACCTGCTGGCGGGTTTGTTGAATATGCGCCAGCACATGAGCGAAAATTTGTGTATCAACTAGCTCTTGCGGCTGTTTATTTTGCTTATTTGTAGGCTGGTTAGTTGGCTTATTCATACGCTGCAAGCCCTGATATTTCACGCCCTTGGGCAAGTTTATGTAAATAAGGAATTAAGTCTTCCATTAGCGCGAGCTCTTTTTGGGTGCGGGCTTTCCAGCCTAAATCAAGCGGCGCAAGTAAGTCGCTGAGTTGTTCGCCATCAAAAATCATGTGCTGCATTATGCCATCAACAAAGTCTTGTAAGCTTTGGGGCGTTAGGTCGTGGTTTATGGCCAGTTGGTTTAATTCGTTAGCGGCTTTAGCGGCCTTAAACTTTTGAAAGCCGATTTTAATTTGTTCTACATTCAAGGCCACACCCGTTGGCAGGTTTTCGATGTAGGCAATAATGTCGTCGCGGTCGTCCATTAAATTAGCTTGTGCGCTGATCAAATCAATCAACTCTTGGCGAGTCATTTTGTGTTTGCTAGTACCTTGCCCTGTTGCTTGGGTCGATTGCGCAATTAAGCCCATGATGTAGTCGTAATCAATTAAGGCTGAAGCAAACAAAACAAATTCAAATTCGAGCTGCTCTATGGTTTCGTCGAGTTCGCCGTTATTTTTGTCTTGCTTACGCTTTAAGCCTTTGGCTGTTTCGAGATAAACCCCTTTAAAGCTTCTGAGGTTGTCGATTGGCATGGCTGCTTCAATGCTTTGCTGTTGTGCTTGGTCGAGCTCGGTGTATTGATCTATTTGGGTTTTGAGCTTTTGCACTTCTTTAAAGTGGTTAATAAATTCGGCTTTGGCGGTGTCACCATTGAGGTTTGCTGCTTCTGATGGCGTGCAATCAAGCCCTTTGCTTTGCATAAAGGTTTGCAGTTTGGTGATGGCTTGTTGGTATTTTTCAACCACGACTGGCGCGGGCTCGACTAGCCAAATTTCTTTAGCGCGATCTTTTGCAGCACCAGAGAACAGCTCTATGGCTTGGTTTACTTGTTTTTCTTGGCCGCGAAAATCAAGAATATTGCCCCACGGTTTACTGTCGTTTAATACGCGGTTGGTACGTGAAAATGCTTGAATTAAACCATGATATTTAAGGTTTTTGTCAACATACAGGGTGTTGAGGTATTTGGAGTCAAACCCTGTGAGCAGCATATCGACCACAATGACGATGTCGATTTTATTTTTATGGGGGTAGTCGGCATTGTTGTATTTTTGGTCTTTAATACGCTGCTGTACATCTTGGTAGTAAAGATCAAATTCATTAATGCTGTGGTTGGTGCCAAATTGCTGGTTGTAGCTGTTGATAATGGCAATCAGCGCGGCTTTTTTTTGTTCAGGCTCTTGTTGATTATCGAGCTTTTCTTGCGGCAGGTCTTCTTACAGCTGTTTTATGTCTTTAACATTTTTGTCGGCATTGTGCGCTTGGTCGTCATCGGTATTTTTAGGTGGCTGTGCCGGTGGCGAAAATACACAGGCAATATTAAGTGGAATAAAATTTTCGTCTTCGGCTTGTTTTTGCGCTTGTTGAATTTTGAATTGCTCAACGTATTCAATGGCATCGTTAATTTTGGCTGTGGCAAGCACGGCATTAAATAACCGGTTGTTAGTTGCTGCGTTATGCTTGACTAAAATTTCTTTTACTACAGCTTCTGGCGGTGGTGTTACCGTGTCTACTTTACCGGTATTGTCTGGACTTATACTGTTTTTGCCAAAAAAATCAATGTGAAAACTCAGTACGTTTTTATCATCAATGGCGTTGGTGATGGTGTACGCGTGTAGTTCGTTTTCGAAAATATCTTTGGTGGTTTTAAATGAGCCTACCGTGCCGTCGATTTGAGTGTAATTTGAGTTGTCGTCAAAAATGGGCGTGCCTGTAAAACCAAATAACTGTGAATTTGGAAAAAAGTTTTTAATGGCTTTGTGATTTTCGCCAAATTGTGAGCGATGACATTCGTCAAAAATAAACACCACACGCTTATCGCGCAGTGGTTCTAGGCGTTCTTTAAAAGTTTGTTGGCCATCTTTGATTTTGCTTTGATTGCGTTTGCTGTTTTCATCCAGCGCGAGGCCAAGCTTTTGGATAGTGGTAACGATGACTTTGTCGGCATAATCTTCTGACAACATGCGGCGTACTAGGGTTTCAGTATTGGTGTTTTCTTCTACGCAGCCGTCTTGAAATTTGTTAAATTCTTCACGAGTTTGGCGGTCTAAGTCTTTACGGTCAACCACAAACAGGCATTTATCTACATCTGGGTTGTCTTTAAGCAGTGTAGAGGCTTTAAATGAGGTTAAGGTTTTGCCTGAGCCTGTGGTGTGCCAAATATAACCATTGCCACGGTTGTCGTGAATGCAGTCGATAATGGCTTGCACCGCATAAATTTGATATGGGCGCATCATCAGCAGTTTTTGCTCTGATTGCACTAATACCATGTAGCGGCTGATCATTTCCCCTAACGTGCATTTAGCTAAAAAATAGTCAGAAAAGTCGTGTAGATGGGCAATTTTTCTGTTGTTATCGTTGGCTAATTGATAAATCGGCAAAAAGCGCTCATCGGCATTAAAGCTAAAGTGTTCGTTGCGGTTGTTGGCAAAATAATAGGTTTGATTTTCATTGCTGACAATAAATAGCTGCATAAAGCACATTAAGGTATTGCCATAGCCGTTACCTGCATCGTTTTTATAGTTAACGATTTGCTCCATAGCACGGCGGGTAACAATTTGGTGGCTTTTTAGCTCTATTTGAACCACAGGCACGCCGTTGATCAACAAGATCACATCGTAGCGATGGTGGCTGTCATCGTGGTTAATACGTAGCTGGTTAATTACTTCAAATTCGTTTTTACACCAGTCTTTTATGTTCACTAAGGTGTAGTGCAGAGGCGTGCCATCTTCACGTTGGAAATAACCGCGCTCTCGTAGGGTTTTAGCGGCACTAAACACATCATTGGTGATTATTTCTTGTAGTAAACGCTTGAATTCTTTATCGGTTAAATTAACACGATTTAGGGCTTCGAATTTTTCACGAAAATTTTGCTCGAGTGCACTCTGACTGCGAATGTCAGCTCGGTAGGTGTATTTGAGATCTGTAAGCTTAGTTATTAACTCATTTTCAATTTGTTGTTCTTTTTTCATTGTTTTCTTCCAGTTTACAACTAAGTATATTGAGGCTTATATCAGAACT
>NZ_JACJDN010000104.1:0-8656 GCF_014163565.1 Pseudoalteromonas sp. SR45-5
ATCACTTAAGATCTTATCGCACAAAGAGGAGTAAATGAGAAGACATTAAAGCATAGAAATTACGATCTTTGCTCGTCACGCCAGCAAGATGTGCGTCTTGTATCTCTCATTGATAAATGATTAGCTATCATTTATCACATCGAAGTCAGTGAGCTTGCCTGTGCGTCTAGTATTTAATACTGCTCCGTAGATAAGGTCCTGATATTCTATTCTCAGAAACTGAATGGTATCCAAGCACACTTTTATTTAAGTAGATGCTGTATGTACAAGTCAGTTTAACCACGGCGTTAAACTTACCCTTCTTGGCGCACTATATTCTCAAGGGCGCGAATATTAGTAATTAAGTCCTGGCGTTGTGGGTTGGCTTGTAATGCTTTTCTAAGATGCTTTAGCGCGCTCGGGTAGTCTTTAGAATCAATTGCTATTTGCGATAATCCAAGCCACGCCGATAGTTGGTAATCAGGTAGAGCTTGTGCACGAACATACATAAGTTTAGCTTGGGTAAGTTGGCCTTTACTACGATATATACTCGCTAAACTAAGTAGGGCATCACCTAAATTCGGGTTTATTTTAAGTGCATTATTTAAGCTTCTAAGAGCACGTTTAGTATTACCTTGTTGCATAGCAATTTGTGCGCTGTATACAGAAAACTGCGCTTGTTCATCACGGGGTAGCTGCTTAGTTAATCTTTTTGCGCTGCCTATTAGCTCTTTAGCTAAACCCCATTTTTGTTGAGATACAAGCCAGCCTAAAGTTTGCATCGTGGTGTTAATAACCTCAACTTGCTGCTGTTTAGTGGCGTGTTTTAAACCTTGCTTTAATAAACTCACTGCGCGTTCAGTGCTGCCTTCAGTTAAATGCAGCTGGGCTGCTAAAAGCTGGTTACTGGTATCTTTAGGGTTGAGTTTTAAGGCTACTTCAATAGCAGCAAGCGCTTGCTTTTTTTGATCAAGCTGTAATGCTATTTGTGCACGTTGCAGCCAAAGTTCAGCTTTATCAGGGCTTTTATTAAGTAATTCTTTTAGTAACGCATTTGCCTGACTTAAATCACCCGATTCAATTAACGCAAACAATAGCCCTTGTTGATATTGGCTTGTTTCTGGCGCTAGCATAAGCGCCTGGCGGTACGCCGCTACTGCGCTCCAAGGTTGGCTATGCTGCACGTGTATATAAGCAAGTTGCGCATAACTTTGTGCATCAGCTTGGCCAAGTTCAATACTGTGAACTAGGTGTATTTGTGCTTTGTCATACTTTGCTTGTTGCATGTATAAAAGGCTCAAACCTTGGTGTGCTTTTACTAAATCAGGTGAGGCTTTTAAACACGCTAGGTACGCTAGTTCAGCGTATTAAAGTCTTTTGTTGAAAGCAGAACTTGTGCACGTAATAAGTTTAAAGCAGTGCTATCTTGGCTTATATCACGGCCTTTAAATAGCGCCGCAACTTCACTGTAATTACCGGCTTGTAATAGTGGTTGTACTTGGCGAGCAAAACCGCGCTCGGTCGGCTCAATAAGGACCTCTGTAGGGCCTAGTAATTTATTATTTATAGCCAACTGCCATGTTGGATCGCTAGGCGATAAAGTTACTTTTAGTGGCGCACTTTTTAATGGCGTACTAGCAGCGCTTGCATGCACGCTACTTACACCTAATAAAGGGAGTGAGCACATTACAGTCGTAAACAGTGCAAAAGTTAATGGTTTTAGCGTTTTAAATATATTCATATTTTTCATTTTAATAGGCTTAAGGTTTAAATTCGATTGGCCAAATAAAGCGAGCGCGTACGGTTTCACCTTCTTTTTTAGGTGCACTAAAGCGGCTTTGTTTAATAATTTTGTCGATAGCTGGTTTAAGTTCAGGGTATGGGTTTTGTACTACCTCAATTAAACTTAACTTGCCACTTTCATCAATAAATACATCGAGTTTTACAGTAAATACATCAACACCTCGGCGGGTTAAGCTTTTTGGTAAAACGGCCTTGACGGGAGTAAGTAAAGTGGGGAGACCATCGAGTTGATTTAAGCTAAATGCATCCCAATTTACACTCATTGATTGCCATTGTGGCGCGCTTACTTTTACGTTGGGTGTATCGGGTTTTACAATACTTAAATCACTCTTTATCTTAATTTTTACGGCTTGAATTGACGCGCCTGCACCTTCTACCGCTAAGCTTTGCATTGGCTCACTTGTTTGCTGTTGTGATATTGATGGAGGTGGCGGAGGTGGCAGTGCCACCATGGCAATCTCACGTACAACCACTTTGTCTTGTATATGATGTTCAGCAAGTTGCCCAAGCCATAAAAGCAGTAATGCAGCACTAAGCACAATGAGGCTAAGGCCAAATGCAAACAGCGGATGGCGATTGTTTTTTGTTTTTTGAAGCGGGTTAATCGTGTGCATATTATTGTTTCGTAGCCAAGTTAACTTGCGCTGCGCCTGCCAGCTTTGCTTCGTCAATTACTTGAACAAGTAATTCAGTAGGTACTGTTTTATCAGCTTGAATAACCACAGGGCGTTGTTGCTGTTTTAACATTTGCTCGACACTACTACGTACACCAGCAACACCAATTTGGCTGCCATCAAAAAATACTTGTTGGTTGTCGGTTATTGCTAAAAATATAACTTGCTGCTCAAGACGACTGGCCGATACGGCTTGTGGTTTATCAACTTCAACGCCGCTTTCGCGTACAAATACGGTTGTAACAATAAAAAATATTAGCAATATAAATACCACATCAAGTAGCGGCGACATATCAATATGTTGCCCCGCTTCTTGCTCTAGCTTGTGCTTTAATCGTGATTGCATAGTGTTACCCTAACTGTTTACTTAACGTATGTAATTTAGGATTACTCTGCGAATACGCTAAGTAAGCTTGCATTAACCACGCAGGAATAGCGCACACAAGGCCGAGTTGAGTTGTTAGTAATGCGTCACCAATGGCGTCACTCATTAACTCGTTATGGCCCAGCGCCATTACTTTAAATGTATCAAGCAAACCAACAATGGTGCCTAATAAACCAAGTAGCGGAAGCGCTGCAGTTAAAATAGAGCTAACTTCTTGCCAATAACCTTTGCGCTGCGCTTGGTATTGTTTAAGGTGCAGTAAGTCATGAAAAATCAGCTGGTATACAAATAAAGCGAGTAAAAGAATACACCAGCAAATAGGGTTACTAACGATTTTCTCAAACATTGGTTTCTCCTTTCTCTAGTTGACTTAGCTGTAATGCAAAGCCTTCTAGTTGGCTGTAGTACGCTTTTGCTTTACGCGATAACAGTGCATTTAATACCAATGCAGGGATGGCAACGACTAAACCCAATTCGGTTGTTATAAGTGCTTGTGCAATACCGCCCGATACAACTTCTGGGTCGCCTGAGCCAAACAAAGTCATCATTTTAAATGTTTCGATCATGCCGCTAACAGTGCCTAACAAGCCAAGTAGTGGGGCTACTGCAGCCGTAACGGCAATAGCGCCAATAAAGTTATCGAGTTTATGCTTATCATGAATTAACTGATTAAATAATTGATCGTCTCGTACTTGGCCTTTTTCGCTTTGCAGCGTTAAGTTAAATAGCTGCTGCTGCATGCCTGCAAATTCACTGCTATTTTCAGCTTTAAAAAATTGCTGTAATTGCATTTGAGAGTGCATTTTAATTTTACTTAAACGCAGTAGTTGTGCGGCTTTTAATAGCGCAATGGTTAGTGCAAAGCAGGCAAATAAAATAATAGGGATAGCCCATAAACCGCCTTTTTCTAGGTGTTCAAGCGGACTTTCTTGTTGGGCTTGGCTAGTTACTAAGTGCGTTAAACTAGGATCAAAAGTAAGTAATGTAGAGCCTACACCGTTTTGCTTTAAAGTATTATCGAGTGGGTTGTCGTCACTTGTTGATTGTACTAACGCTACTTTTAATGCATTAGATTCATCATCTAAATTTAATAAACCCATAAGTTTAGGTGTTTGCGTACTAAACCATGCAACAGGCCCGACTTGAAGGGTATTAGCTTGGCTTAATTCGCCATTACTTAGCACAACCGATTGTTTTTTTAACTGTGGATAAAGTGCTTGCTCTTGATTATTAATTAGCGATACAACACGGCTTAATAACTCGTTTTGGCTATTAGCCGACTCGTTACTGCTAGCACTATTGCTGGTGTTTTGGCGTACAAAACGGCTAAGTAAGTTTAATTGATATTGCTGCTGCTGTTGCCAAGTGTCTAATCGGGTTTGTAACTGATCAAGACTTAATGTGTTTTCGTCAGCTAGGCGGCGATTAACGGCTGCTTGTTCCCGTAATTTACTGAGCGATTGCTGCTTGGTAAAAATTTGCTTTGAAAGGGTCGCTTGCTCTTTTGAAATACTATTTTGAGTTTTATTTAGAGTATGTTGCGCTGTTTTAATATCATTTAAAATACTTTGTTTAGTATCATCACTGCTAGCTGCAAAAGATATGTTTGCACTAAAAAGTAAAACTGTGGCGCTAAATACTTTAATTATGCTGTTAGTAGCCATTATTTAGCCCCTTGCTGGTTTTTATTTACATAACTTAATATTGGGAGTGTTACCCAATCAGCAGCGCGCTTTTTTTGCTGTACAGCAATACCCAGTGCAACTTGTTCTGCATTAATGCTTGGATCAAACTCCCACTGCCAACCTAAATCACTTGGAAAACCAATACCTACATAACTTAAGTCTTCGCTTACAAACCATGCTTGAGCTGCACCTAAATAAAGCTGCTTAACCCATACTTCTTGCCCGTCAGGGTGTTTAATAGCCATTTCGTGAATAGAAATACGTTGTTGAAAATCATTAAGTAGAGTCAGCATTTTTAGTGCTGTTTGTAGTCTGTCAGTTGTACTGAGTTTTGAATCGCTTAAATCACCGGCGTTTTTCCAACTACTCAAAAGTGGCGGGGGGAGTTGCACTTGTAATGAAAGTAATTGCCCAGAAATACGTGCTAGTTGATCATTTAATTGCTGTTGATCATTTTCAAGCTCTGATTGCTGAGTTACAAGCTGTTCGCGTTTTTGGGCAAGCTCACTGGTGCTTTTTTTTCTACGCTGATTAAGCTCGCTAAGTTGCTGCTGCTCGGCATTAAGAAGCGTTAAGGTTTGCTCCATACTGCTTTTTTGTTCAAGCCAATGAGTATTTAATTCTGTGTTTTGATTTTCTATTTGTAGCCATTTATTAACGAGTTGTTCTAGCTCACTAACAGTGTCGGCTTTTACTGCCATAGTGCTACAAAGCGCGATAACTACGCTAATTGGTTTAATTAAGCTTCGCATTACTTAACAACAATCCTGAAAGTTACGACAAGCAATTACAAGGACGTAATTACTGTTAATTTTTAAGTGTGTATACAATATAGGAATTCACATAACAATGCAATTGATAACAGTTATCGTTTACATTGCTTTGTTTGAGTGGTAGGATTTCGCCGAAATTAAATATGTACCTTAAATTAACAATAGTTAAGTGCTTAATAAAAACTACGGAGTAACCATGAGTAAGCCATCGAATAAAGGAAATGCGTACGTGAAGCCAATTGCAGCGGTTGTTACAGCTACGCTTTCAACTTGGGCAAGTGCACAGGATGTTCAAGAACTATCGGTAACCAAAGCAGAAACTAAAACTGAGTCTAGTTATGTTGTAGAAAAATCAACGTCGCATAAATACACTCAACCGCTACTCGATACAGCTAAAACGGTAACAGTAATCAACCAAGCGGTAATGAAAGACAGAAACGTAGATAGCCTACGTGATGCTTTGCGTAATGTTTCAGGTATTTCTTTAGCAGCAGGTGAGGGTGGCTCACCTACTGGCGATAGCATGTCGATTCGTGGTTTTAGTGCTACAAATGATATTTTTGTAGATGGTATTCGTGATGTTGCAGGTTACACACGCGATATTTACAACATTGAAGCCGTTGAAGTTGCAAAAGGCCCAGGTTCAGCTGTTTCTGGTCGTGGCGCAACAGGTGGCAGTGTTAATTTAGAAAGTAAAAAGGCGAAGTTAGACAACTTTAACGACGTTTCGCTACGTTTAGGTACAGAAAACGATTACCGTGGTCGTTTTGATACTAACATTCAAGTAAACGACACAAGCGCACTACGTATTAATCTTCTTACTGATAAAGGTGATGTTGCAGGTCGCGATCATATTGAAAACGAAACAAATGCTGTTGCGTTTGCATTTGCAACAGGGCTTGGTACAAACAGCCGTTTTGATTTAAACCTAGAGTATCAACGCCAAGACAATTTACCAGATTATGGTATTCCTTGGGTTTACAGTGATACGCCAGTAGCTGAACTTGCAGATAGTGCACGCTCACCTTCTCCTGTCGACTTTGATAACTTTTACGGTAATATTTACCGTGATTACGAAGATATTGAAGCCTACTCAACAACAGCTCGTTATGAGTATGATTTTTCTCAAAATACTACGTTACGTGTGCAAGGTCGTTTAGGTAAAGTTAAGCGTGAATCAGTAACAACTGCACCGCGTTATTTCTCGGTTACAACAGACACTGACATTACCTTTGCAGATGAAAAAACACGTGATACTGAAAATTCACTTGCTGCACTTCAAGTTGATTTAATTGGTAACTATGAATTTGCTGGCTTTACTCACGACGTAGTAGTGGGTGTTGAACTTGCAAATGAAACGTTTACACGCCATAACTTTGTTGCAACTACGCCTGATAACCTGATTGAAGATGGAATACGCAATGACTTATACAACCCTGATGCAACAATTGCATTTACGGGTGTGTACGGCCGTGACGGTACAAGCATTGAAGCTAAAGCTAAAAACCAAGCTATTTATGCATTTGATACAGTGACGCTTAACAAGCAATGGGAAGTTACAGGTGGAATTCGCTTTGATAGCTTCACTACGGATTATCACAACGATTACAATGATCCAAGCGCTTTAATTTCTACAAGTGACGATTTATTTAGCTGGAATGCAGCTGTAGTTTATAAACCTACAGAAAATGGCAGTGTGTATTTAGGCGCAGGTAATTCATTTAATCCATCGGCGGAAAGCCTAACGGTATCTACGAGTTCAAATGCAGCTGATTTAGACGCAGAAGAAAGCCGTAGTTATGAATTAGGAACTAAATGGAGCCTAATGGATGGCCGCCTGCAAACTAATGCTGCACTTTTCCGTACTGAAAAAACCAATGCCCGTACTGATGACCCATTTGCAGATAGCTCAAGTGACGAAATACTTGGTGGTGAACAGCGCGTTCAAGGTTTAGAGCTTTCAGCAACGGGCCTAATTACTAAAGAGTGGACTGTAATTGCTTCATACACTTACCAAGATAGCGAAGTAACTGAAGCATTAGGCGACGACGCAACTCAAATTGGTAACGAGCTTGCGCGTACGCCTAAAAATAGCGCAAGTGTTTGGACTACGTACGATATGTCGGATAAGTTATCGTTTGGTTTAGGTGCGCAGTATGTAGGTGAGCGTTACAACGGCACTACGTCAACACGCTCTCGTGCGCCAGGTTATACTATTTTTGACCTGATGGTTGCGTATGACATATCAAAAGATTTGAGCCTGCAGCTTAATGGTGAAAACCTAGGTGATAAAGATTACGTTGATCAGTTAGGTGGTGGACACTTTGTACCAGGTGATGGTCGTAAGTTTAGTTTAACAGCGAGCTACTCTTTTTAATTTTAAAACAAATTAAAAAATAAAAGTAAGCATAAGGGCAGGCCTATTACCTGCCCTTAATTATTTGATGAAAATGTGAGAGGGCGCACATGATAGTTAAAATTCCAGAGCTATTAACGAAAGAAGAAGTGGCGTATTGCCATGAGGTTTTGCTTAAAGCGCAGTGGGCCGATGGCAGTATTACCGCAGGTCATCAATCAACCAAAGCAAAAAATAACTTACAGCTACCTGAAAATAGTCCTGAATGCCAAGAGCTTGGCGATATTATTATGGCAGCACTTGCGCGTAGTAATTTGTTTATGTCGGCAGCGCTTCCTGCAAAAATTTTTCCTCCGTTATTTAATTGCTATCAAGGCGGGCAATCGTTTGGTGTGCATGTAGATAATGCAATTAGACAAGTGCCGGGTACGCCAGTAAAAATTCGTACAGATGTATCAATGACGTTATTTATTAATGACCCCGAAGACTATGAGGGCGGAGAACTTGTTATTGAAGACACTTATGGCTCACACAGTGTAAAGCTCCCAGCAGGCAGTATGGTGTTGTACCCTTCAACGAGTTTACATCGTGTAATGCCTGTAACGAGTGGGCGCAGATTAGCCTCATTTTTTTGGCTGCAAAGCATGGTAAACAGCGACGAAAAACGTGGTTTGTTATTTGATTTAGATATGTCGATTCAAAGTTTGCGCAGCAAAGTAGAAGATAGCCCAGAGATTATTCAATTAACAGGTGTGTACCATAACTTACTAAGACAGTGGGCACAGACATAACGAATATACTCGTTATTAAATACTGGATATAAGTAATTAAAAGCTGCGCTTTTCGCGTGAGCAAGCGCTACGCCTTCAGCCAAAACTTAACGCTGTGGTTAAATTACCTGTAGACGCGCAGCTTGCTGGCGTGACGAGCGAAGCTCGTAATTTCTAGGTATTGGTTTCTTCTCATTTATTCCTCTTTTACTTCTCTTTGTGCAATAAGGT
>NZ_JACJDN010000105.1:0-8652 GCF_014163565.1 Pseudoalteromonas sp. SR45-5
AATTAATTATTCCCATTCGATAGTTGCAGGTGGTTTCCCTGAAATATCGTAAACTACACGAGAAATACCATCAATTTCGTTAATGATACGGTTTGAAACCACACCTAAAAACTCATATGGTAAATGTGACCAGCGTGCTGTCATAAAGTCGATTGTTTCTACACAACGAAGTGATACAACCCAATCGTACTTACGTGCATCGCCCATAACCCCTACCGATTTAACTGGTAAGAATACAGTAAACGCTTGGCTTACTTTATGGTAAAGCTCAGCTTTGTGTAGCTCTTCGATGAAAATCGCATCTGCGCGGCGTAGTAAATCACAGTACTCTTTTTTGATTTCGCCAAGTACACGTACACCTAAGCCTGGTCCAGGGAAAGGATGACGGTAAAGCATGTCGTACGGTAAACCAAGTTCTAGACCAATTTTACGCACTTCATCTTTGAATAATTCACGCAATGGCTCAACAAGGCCCATTTTCATGTCATCTGGTAATCCGCCCACATTGTGGTGAGATTTAATAACATGCGCTTTACCTGTGGCAGATGCCGCAGATTCAATAACGTCAGGATAAATTGTACCTTGCGCTAACCATTTCGCATTTTTAAGCTTTTTGGCTTGCTCATCAAATACATTAATAAACGTGTGACCAATGGCTTTACGTTTATCTTCTGGGTCTGACTTACCAGCTAAATCATTTAAAAACTGCTCTTCAGCTTCAACTTTAACAATGTTTAAGCCAAATTTATTACCAAACATGTCCATAACTTGCTGACCTTCGTTTAAACGAAGTAAACCATTATCAACAAATACACATGTTAGCTTTGCGCCAATTGCACGGTGAATAAGCATAGCCACAACTGATGAATCAACACCACCAGATAGACCTAAAATGACTTCGTCATCACCTACAGTTTCTTTAATACGCTCAATAGCATCATCGATGATTTTTGCAGGAGTCCATAATTTTTCACAGCCACAAATATCAATAGCGAAACGCTCAAGCAAACGTAACCCTTGATGAGTATGCGTTACTTCTGGGTGAAATTGTACGCCGTAAAAACGCTTTTCTTCGTTAGACATTGCAGCATGTGGACAAGTAGATGTTTTAGCTGTTGTTGTAAAATCAGCTGGAATGTCCATTACTTTATCGCCATGACTCATCCATACGTCAAGTATGCCGTTGCCGCCATCAGTAATATGGTCTTCAATTGCATCAAATAATGCACAGCTGCCTACTTTTTCAACTTGTGCGTAGCCAAACTCTTTTTTATCAGAGCTGTGTACACTTCCGCCAAGTTGAGCTGCCATTGTTTGCATGCCGTAGCAAATACCTAGCACAGGCACGCCTGCATTAAATACATACTCAGGAGCGCGCGGGCTGTTTTCAAGTGTTGTTGATTCTGGACCACCAGAAAGAATAATACCTTGTGGGTTGAACTCGCGGATTTGCTCTTCAGTCACATCCCATGCCCAAAGTTCACAGTAAACACCAATTTCACGCACACGACGGGCGATTAATTGAGTGTATTGTGAACCAAAGTCTAAAATGAGAATTCGTGAATCGTGAATATCTTTGCTCATGGAGTATCTCGTAAAGTCTGATGCTAAATGCCGTTTGTTAATGTAAACGACTAAAAAGAGGGCTTGCAAAGCAAGCCCAGTATATTAAATTAATTACGCTGCTTAACCTAAGCGGTAATTTGGTGCTTCTTTAGTGATTTGCACATCATGAACGTGCGACTCACCCATACCTGCTGAAGTAACACGTACAAATTGTGGTTTTGTATTTAGCTCTTCAATTGTTGCACAACCCGTTAAGCCCATAGCGCTTCGTAGGCCGCCCACTTGCTGATGAATAATCGTTGCAATAGGACCTTTGTAAGCTACGCGACCTTCAATACCTTCAGGTACTAACTTGTCTGCTTCGTTTGATTTTTGGAAGTAACGATCTGATGAACCTTCTTTTTGATCCATCGCACCTAATGAGCCCATACCGCGGTATGACTTGTAGTAACGACCTTGGTATAATTCAACTTCACCTGGCGCTTCTTCAGTACCAGCAAGAAGAGAACCCACCATTACACACGATGCACCAGCAACAAGTGCTTTAACAATATCACCAGAAAAACGAATGCCACCATCAGCAATAACAGGAATGTCGCGACCTTTTAAGCCTTCAACAGCATCTGAAATAGCGGTAATTTGTGGAACGCCACAACCGGTAACAATACGTGTAGTACAGATAGAACCAGGGCCGATACCTACTTTAACTGCATCCGCTCCGGCATCAGCTAGTGCAATAGCACCTTCAGCGGTAGCTATGTTACCGGCAATAATTTGTAAGTCTGGGTACTCTTTGCGAGTTTTAGTAACACGGTCAATAACGCCTTGAGAGTGACCATGCGATGTATCGATAAGTAAAACATCAATACCCGCTTCTACTAATGCAGCAATACGCTCATCAGTACCTGCGCCAACACTTACAGCAGCACCTACACGTAAACGACCTTGATCATCTTTACATGCGTCAGGTTTGTCTTGGGCTTTTTGGTAATCTTTTACTGTGATCATGCCTTTGAGTTTAAATTCATCATCAACAACAAGGATTTTTTCAATGCGGTGTTCGTGCATTAAGCCTAAAATTTCTTCGCGTGCTGCGCCCTCTTTAACGGTAACAAGCTTTTCTTTTTTGGTCATAACGGTAGAAACAGGCTGTTCAAGCTTAGTTTCAAAACGCATATCACGACTAGTAACAATGCCTACAAGCACATTATTGCTGTCGGTAACCGGAAAACCTGAAAAACCTTTTTCGTGCGAAAGCTCAATTGCATCTGCAATTGTTAAATCGGCAGTGACCGTTACAGGGTATGAAACAATACCTGCTTCGTAGGTTTTAACTTTACGTACGTTTTTCGCTTGTTCTTCAATAGTCATGTTTTTATGAATAAAACCAAGACCACCTTCTTGCGCAAGGGCAATAGCTAAACGAGCTTCTGTAACAGTATCCATAGATGCTGAAATAAGCGGCAAGTTAAGTTTGATACCACGCGTTAAGCGAGTTGAAATATTTGCCGTGTGTGGCAAAACAGTAGAATGACCAGGTACTAAAAGTACGTCATCAAAGGTAAGAGCTTCTTTAGCGATTCTAAGCATTTTGGCAACTTCTCACATGTGGATCTAAGATAAGGAATTGCGGCCAAATTTTAACAGCGTTGTTGGCATGAGTAAATAATATTTCGCAAATATTTATGATAAAGTAGTGCAATAAATAGTTTTAGGTTGTTTTTTATGTTTTCGAAGCCTTCGCAGACGGTTTACACCGTGTCGCGCCTTAATAGAGAAATTCGCACAATCCTTGAGCAAGGTTTTGCATCTTTAGTGCTCACGGGCGAAATTTCTAACTTTATTACCCCTGCATCTGGACATTGGTACTTTTCGTTAAAAGACGATAAAGCACAAATAAAAGCCGCTATGTGGCGTGGGAATAATCGCAATCAAAGCTATCGCCCTGCAAATGGCGCGCAAGTTACAGTAAAAGCGCGTGTATCACTTTATGAACCTCGCGGTGACTACCAGCTTATTGTTGAGCATATGGAACCGGCCGGCGAAGGTCAGCTAAAACAAGAATTCGATGCGCTTAAAATGCGTTTGGCCGCCGAAGGAATATTTAGCTCTGCGTATAAAAAACCACTTCCGCAAAACATTAATCGTATTGGTGTTATTACCTCAGCAACCGGCGCTGCTATAAAAGATATTTTAACGGTACTTAAACGCCGTGCGCCGCAGCTAGAGGTAATCATTTACCCTGCTATGGTACAAGGCAAAGAAGCACACCTACATTTAATTAATCAAATTGAATTAGCTAATGCTCGTGATGAAGTTGACGTACTTATTTTAGGACGAGGCGGCGGATCACTTGAAGATTTATGGTGTTTTAATCACGAACAGCTCGCACGAGCTATTTTTGAAAGTGAATTACCTATAGTAAGTGCAGTAGGCCATGAAATAGATACAACCATTAGCGATTACGTTGCTGATGTTCGTGCAGCCACTCCATCAGCCGCAGCTGAGCTTGTAAGCCCAAATACGCAAGAGTTACACAACAAAGTAACACAATTAGTTAATCGTTTAGCTAACGCGTTTAAGCACGGTATTGCCGATAAACGCGCATTAGCAACGCAGTTACAACACCGCCTTAATTTGTGTCATCCGCGTAATCAGCTTAATCAAAAATCACAACGTTTGGATGAGCTAAGCATTGCGCTGCAACAAACTATGCGTAATCGTTTATACCAGCAAGAACGCACACTCAATAACTTAACGCCGCGTTTGATGCGCCAATCACCTGATAAAAAACTCGCTTCAGCAAGCCATCAACTCTCGCAATTACAAGCTAGGCTAAACCAAGCTATACAGCATCAGTTACAACAAGCGAATAATAGCTTAGCACTGCAAGCAAGCAGGTTAGACTCGGTAAGTCCGCTTAATGTTTTAGCGCGCGGTTATAGCATCACTAAAACACAGCAAGGAAAAGTAGTTAAATCTGTGGGGCAAATTAAAACAGGCGATGTTTTAGTTACAGAGTTAGTCGATGGCTCTATAGAATCACAAATTATTTAAAGCTCTGTACTTAGCAACATTTTAAGTTCGCTATCGCTCGATGTGGAGGTAGTGCTTTTAAATTGTTGCCAAAACTCTTGTTCCATCAACTTATCGTTTAGCTCTCGCCATTGAGCATTACCAAATGTGTCATTATCAATGGGGGCGGCAAGTTCAAATTCACATACTGTTTTTTTACATTTTGCACTAACAACGTCAGGAATAATTGATAAATCAGCTGTTAATAAAAAATCTTGTAATGCCATTTCAGTACGATAAGCCCATTCTTCATCGCGCGTTTGATTTTCAAATTTATCACGTAAAATCTGCTCAAAATCTGAAGGGCCCCTCATTTTCTTTAAAACACTTTTGAGCGCCGCTTTCTGTTCGGCGAGTTGCTGCTTAAGCTGAGTTACTTGCTCTTCTAAAGGTAGTTCATCAAGCATTTGGGTTTCTGAATTGGTTGTAGGCGTGTCTTCAGCGGGCTCTATACTAGCGACTTGCTCAGGTACTGCAGAGTCTGCATTACTCAATACCTCATTACTTTGTTGTTCAGTATGAAGCTTTTTCTGTTTCTCATAACTTGGCTGCGACTTAACAGATTCCGGATAACTTGAAGCTGCATTAAAGTAGCCCCAAGTTAACCCTACACCCGCAATAAACCCAATCCCTAGAGTCAATAAACTATTCTTGTTCATGTTAATTCCTTTTAAGTTTTATTATTTTTTATTACTTATAGCATTGCACTCGTGTGCGATTCGTTTTCAGGCTCAGGATTTGCTAAAAAGTTTTGGTTCATACTTTGCGCCGGACACTCACAATCCGGTCGACCAATAATTTTAGCGGGTACGCCAACAGCGGTTGTGTGTGGTGGAACATTGCTAAGCACAACTGAGCCCGCACCAATTCGTGCGCCCTCACCTACTTCAATATTACCAAGTACTTTAGCGCCGGCGCCAATTAATACGCCTGCTCTAATTTTAGGATGACGATCGCCCTGCTCATTACCTGTACCGCCAAGCGTTACAGATTGCAAAATTGATACGTTATCTTCAATTACCGCTGTTTCACCAATAACAATACCGGTTGCGTGGTCAAACATAATGCCTTTACCCACTTTACATGCTGGGTGAATATCGACCCCAAACACTTCAGAATTACGGCTTTGAATAAAGCGCGCTAACTCTTTGCGATTTTGTTGCCACAAACAATTAGCCAAACGGTGCGCTTGAATAGCATGAAAACCTTTTAGATTTAATATAACCGTAAGATAGGTTTCTGATGCCGGATCGCGGTCTTTTACCGCTTTAATATCCTCAGCAACAAAAGATAGCATACGGTCACATTTTACAAATGCTTGGTCAAACAGCTCTCGGATAGTGAATGCAGATACCACCGCATCAGCCAACTTATTAGCAACAATAAAGCTCAATGCCGAACCTAAACAATCATGATTTAAAACACATGAATAAACATGACTTGCTAATAATGGTTCACGTTTTACTACATCGTTAGCTTCGTCGCGAAGCTGTTGCCAAATTGCATGACGCATAATACTGCACTGCCTTAAGTTGATATAAAATAGCCTTTTCCCAAGTCTAACGGATTTAACCACTAAGGTGTTAATCCCTTAGTTATTTGTTCTGGTTATTAGGTATAACTGTTTATTAAGTTTCATTATTAAATAATAAAAATGCCTCGATGCTTATAGCACCGAGGCATTATTTTAACGCTTAAAAAACACTTAAATTATTGAAATACTTTATCGACTTTCATCACTTCAATATTTTTTGCAGGAATTGCTAATTTATAATCAGCAATCACTTTATCTTCAGCCACTAATTCGGCAGGTTTATCGGTGTTGTAAACCATTGGTGATGTTTGCTGCGATGCTAAACGTTTTTGCATATCAGCGCCGTCACCAGTAATAAATACATAGTGAACATTGTCTGTTTGTAAGTTTTCTTTAATAACGCGATTAACATCAGCAAGCGTTAGCGTTTTAAGTTTATTAGTTACGTAACTTACAAAGTTATCAGTGTTGTAAAATTCGCTATCAAGCGCGTAACCTAATTGGCGATTTTGACTTGCAACCATTTGCGGCACAAAGTTAATTAAAAAGTTACGCGTAGCTTCAAAATCACCTTCGCTCATACCATTTTTAATTAGCTTATCTAGCTCAAACAAGGCGGTACGTGTTGCAAAGTGCGCATCGTTATTAGAGCGAAGTGGGCGTAACCACACTTGAAATATTTGCTCTGAGCGCCCTAGGTTTGCATCTGGCTTGGTTTGAAACATACCACGTGGAAAGTATTCAATGTATGCGTAATCGCCATAGTTCATGCCGCGAGTTTCACGAATGCGCTCATATAAAAAGCTGTTAGAACTACGGTGCTCACCAAAGTACGAACGCACAAGCCAAAGGGCTGTCCAGTCTTCGCTACTTCTTATTGTATCAATAGGAAAACCAAACGATACAGCAGTCGATTGTGCCGATTTTTCTACAATAGTTGCATGATGACCTTTAAGCACTGGCGCATCAGGAATACTTAAACGGCTTTGCTCACCTTTTGGTAGCGTTGCAAAATCGCTCATCATTTTAGCTTTAAGGTTTGCAGGCACAGCCCCAATTAAGCCAACCGTGAGTTTAGATTGCGTAAGCTCGCTGTTATAAAACGCTTTAACATCATCTAGCGTCAACGCTTCTAAATCCGAAATATCACCGTAGTTGTAACTTTCGTAAGGGTGATTTTTGTAAAGTGCACTGTATAGCACTTCTTTGCCTAGCTCTTCATCGTTAGATGCTTTTAAGCCTGATTTAATACCATCGATCATTTCTTTTTTAAGGCGTTTAAAGTCATCGTCTCTAAAGCCTGGGTTTAATAATTGATCGCTCACAAGTGAATACCACTGCGCTGCATTGTCTTTATGAATACGCCCTTGGAACGACAGCATTTCTTTATCTATTTGATAACCAAAGCTACCTGCAAGCGGATAAAGTGCTTTTTGAATATCTTTATAGCTTGTCGCCTCTGAGCCACCTTGTGCAAGCATTGCCGCAGTGAGCGCTGCAACACCTTTTTTGCCTTGAGGGTCGGCAGCCGCGCCGGTATTGAATAAAAAGTTAACATCGATTAACGGCGAGCTATTGGTTTTATCAAGTACTTTAAATGCAGGTGCCGCAGGTGCTTGTTCAAGCTTTGCAGTAAGCGCATTTAAATTAACTTCTTGCTCAAAACCTGGGGCTTTATCAAGTGCCGACATTGTTAATGTGGTACGTGCGTTATCAGTAAAGTATTTACTAGCAACGGCTTTAATATCTGCGCTGGTGATGTTATCTGCCGATTTATACAGCTGGTTTATAACCTCAGGATCGCGCTCAAAATGCATGTAGCTGGCAAGGGTTGATGCAATCGCTTGCGACGAATCTAAGCCATTAATAAAGCTGTATTTAAGATTCGATTTTAAATCACTTAGCTTTTGCTCATCAACAAGCTCAGTGCGTGCTTTTGCATAAGTTCGATTAATGGCATCGCGCGCAGTGGCTAAATCGCCTGCGTTTTCTACTTTAACAAATACGTGTAATAAACCCGGATCTTTAGTCTCTGGGTTATAGGTAAACATTTGGCTGGCAATTTGTTTGTCGACCACTAGCTCTTGATATAAATCTGAATTACTAGAAAAATAAAGCTGAGAGATTAAATCAAGCGCCGCTCTGTCTTTTTTAGCAGGCTCCCACGCAGCGCCTTTGTACGATACGAGTAACCAATGCCCTGGTAGCGCTTCATCTTGCTGGTGTAAATATTTTGGTGCTTGTTGAACAGGTTCTGCTTTAATGTCAGCAACATAGTTACCCTTTTTCCAGCTGCCCCAATGCTTTTTAACCATTGCCATTGTTGCTTGTGGGTCTACATCGCCCACGATGACAAGTGACACATACTCAGGCTTATAAAACTTAGCAAAAAATTCTTTACCATAGGCCATTTGATCAGGCATGGCTTCTATGTCTTTAAAAAAGCCCATAGTGGTGTGTTTATACGTGTGCTTATC
>NZ_JACJDN010000106.1:0-8569 GCF_014163565.1 Pseudoalteromonas sp. SR45-5
AACTCCTTTGCATACGATGCGTTCTGGAAATTAAATGCAGATACTAGACCATTATTATTTTTGTATATTTATTAATAGGTTAAAAAAATAGCGCATTGAAAA
Organism: Pseudoalteromonas sp. SR45-5; assembly: GCF_014163565.1. Classification (NCBI taxonomy): domain Bacteria; kingdom Pseudomonadati; phylum Pseudomonadota; class Gammaproteobacteria; order Alteromonadales; family Pseudoalteromonadaceae; genus Pseudoalteromonas; species Pseudoalteromonas sp. SR45-5. The sequence goes on from NZ_JACJDN010000106.1 coordinate 103, forward strand.
TGCGCTATTTTGGTGCAATATTTTTAACTTACGTGCACTATTAACTCTCTTGAGGCTGCGCCTTAGGTAATACAAGGTTGAGCACAATGCCTAAAATAGCGCATAAACTTACGCCCTCTAAACTAAATTGGCTACCACCTATATGCATACCGCCAATACCGCACACCAAAATAAGTGCAACAATACTTAAGTTACGTGGTGCTGTTAAATCATCGCCCGACTTAACTAATGTATTTAAACCCACTACAGCAATAGAGCCAAAAAGTAGAATCATAATGCCACCCATTACAGGTACAGGTATAGTCTGTAAGCCAGATCCCATTTTAGCAACAAAGGCTAAAATAATGGCGATAATGGCTGTCCACATCATTACTTTAGGATTGAAGTTTTTGGTAAGCATAACTGCTCCCGTTACCTCTGAGTAAGTAGTGTTAGGCGGGCCGCCAAATAATGATGCTGCAGACGTCGCAAGGCCATCACCAAACAAAGTACGGTGAAGCCCAGGTTTTTTCAAAAAGTCTTTATTGGTTACTTGGCTAATAGCCATCATGTCGCCAATATGCTCAATTGCAGGTGCTATTGCTACAGGCACCATAAACAAAATAGCCTGCCATTTAAACTCAGGCCATGTGAAGTTTGGTACAGCAAACCACTGTGCGTTAGTTACTGCATCAAATTGCACAACGCCCATACCAAGCGATAAACAATAACCCGCAACAACCCCTGCCAGAATAGGTATAAGCTTAAATACGCCTTTTCCCCACACTGCAAAAATAAGCGTAACCACTAACGAGAACAACGAAATATAAATAGCACTGTTGTAATCAATAATTTGAATACTTCCGTCGCCACTTTTACCCATCGCCATATTTACAGCAACAGGTGCAAGCGCTAAACCAATAACCATAATTACAGGGCCTACAACCACAGGCGGTAAAATTTTATGAAGCGTTGCAACGCCCTTAAATTTTACTAATAAACTTAAAAGCATATAAGCAAAGCCCGCTACCATTAAGCCGCCCATAGTGGCTGGCACGCCCCACATTTGCACAGCGGCAATAATGGGTGCAATAAAAGCAAATGATGAAGCTAAAAATATAGGCACTTGGCCTTTAGTCACTACCTGAAACAGCAAAGTACCAATGCCAGCGGTAAAAAGCGCAACATTAGGATCCAAGCCCGTTAAAAGTGGCACTAATACCAGCGCACCAAATGCTACAAACAGCATTTGCGCGCCCGTTAAAATAGTTTTTATTGAAAAGGTGTCATTATTTTGCACTTAAAGACTCCTAAACAGTACCGAATATTTTGTCGCCCGCATCGCCTAAACCAGGGATAATATAGCCCTTTTCGTTTAAGTGGCTATCTACAGAGGCTGTAAATATTTCTACGTCGGGATGTGCTGTAAGTGTTTTTTCCACACCTTCTGGTGCAGCTACTAATACAATTACTTTGATTTCTTTACAGCCTGCTTTTTTAAGCATATCGATTGTGGCAATCATTGAGCCACCGGTTGCAAGCATAGGGTCAATAACTAAGCTTAAGCGCTCATCAATATTACCAACAAGCTTTTCAAAATATGGTACTGGCTCTAGCGTTTCTTCGTTACGTTCAAGACCAACAACACTTACTTTAGCGGCTGGTAATAACTGCATAACACCGTCCATCATGCCAAGACCAGCACGCAAAATAGGCACTACGGTAATTTTTTTACCCTTAATGTGCTCTACTTTTAATTTATTGCCATCCCAGCCTGTAATTTCGTTATCTTCTAACTGTAGGTTTTTAGTTGCTTCGTAGGTTAATAAGGTTCCAACTTCAGAACATAATTCACGAAAGCTTTTAGTACTAATACCATGCGCTCGCATTAGGCCTAGTTTATGTTGAACAAGAGGGTGAGAAATAACGTGAATTGCCATGATATAAACCTACTGATACAAGAATTTGCAGTATTTTATATTAAAAAAGGTCATTTGACCTGTAGTTTTAAAGAGATTTTCATACATCGTGCCAAAATGTATTGTTTTGCTTGATATTTATGCAAGAGATTAGCAAAACCTGTTTATTAAATGTTACCCGCTAACCAGCTGTTTACTTGCTGTTGCATATAACTATTTATTTTTTGATGCTCGGGGCTCCACCCAGCTAAAAATCGATAAAAGTCAGCCCATGCAGCAGGCCATAAAGCGAGCCAATCGTCAGCTATTTTACTTGCTGGTGCCCAAGGGTGATAAGCTGTAATAGCAGCCTTTAAATTGTCAAAATAATACACAAGGTACTCATCAGCGCACTCGTGTAATTGTGCATCACTCAAGCAACTGGTCATAAAATACATTACATCAATTATCCCAGAACCTGCACCTATATACTGAAAATCATAACCGAGTATTTCATCTCGCTCATTTGCTGCAAAGTTAGCGAGTTTTGCATCGCCATGAATCAGCGTTTTATACGCACAACTTTGTAGTTCCTCATCTATTTTATGTGCAGCATTTTTAATATCGGACTTTTTATCAAGGTTATCTTTTAGTTTATTAAACTCATCTGGGCGCGTGCTTAAATGCCAGTAGTTGCCTTGCTGCCATAACCCTTCAGCGGGTTTACTTAAGTTAAACGCATGAAAGTGTGCAAGCCACCTTAATATAGCTTTAACATGTTGTGGCCCTGCTTGAGTAAACCCATGTTTGGTGAAATCCTTAAACACCAGCGCATATTCATCATCTTTATTAATTGCACCTATACATTCAATACTTTGCGCATGCACTGGTAAATGCTGGCTATAAAGCTTATAAAATGTGTATTCAACACTATATGAGTGCTGCTTTCTTTTAAGCGCAAATTCGCTTTGTTTAATTTTAGGATGGTGTATATAACTGGGTATTTTAATCGCTTTAATAACGCAGGCTTTATCATCAAGCTGGCACTGCACAATACTGCCACACCCACTCCAAAGTGATGTAAGCGTATCGCCAATTTCAATGTGCTTAAAGTGAGGTTGTAATAAAGGAATGTAAAATGCCATAGCTATATTAAGTAATTAAGTTTTTTGTAGTTTAACATTAGTGGACGTTTTTAATAAAACTAAGGCATAAGAAAGCTCCACTTGGTTTTATACAAGTTTGTATGTAAATAGTGGCCAAAATCACTATGCCACAACACTTTGATTTTAAAATTAACTGGATAAAACCATGTCTTCCTAGGTTGAGTATATTTAGGCATTTTAGCCTCTTCAAAGTGATGAGGAGGTGTCCACTAAAACGGGTGAGGAGCAATGTCCTGCTTGAATGGTTTGTTATGTAACCTTTATACCACTTTCCTCAAAAAACTTTTCTAATTTACTTTTATTAATGTTTGATAGAAAAGCAAAAGATCTAAAGGTAATACCGACTTTAGATTTAAAGTCTATTAGGTGACCCAGCGGACCAAGATTATAGGAGCGTATTTCTTGAAGTGAATCAAGTGCAATGTCATCTTTAAAAAAGCCATGACCGTAAAAGTACAACCTATTTTGATGAATTTGAAAAACAGGCTTACTTAAGGCTCTCATAGACCAAACCCAAAGGATAAAACCAACACCAAATAAAATAATCAAAGTAAAATCTAAACGATAGTTAAGCAAGCTAAGTAATAATTCATCATCACTCCTATTACGAGCCTCTAAGAAATAAACACCTAAAAAGGTTCCTATCGGAACTCCAGGTATTACCCAGATGTACATTAAGAATGCTTTCCACATTGGATAACGTTCTGTGGACGAGTTTCTCCAGAATTTCACGATTCTTCCTTGGTTACATAACGCGCTAATCAGTCGAGCCGTTGTTTGGCGTCGGCTGCATTTGCTTGTTAGCTTGAATATACTCTAGTCCCATTTCTTTTTTGCATATATCTCCGCTCTCAAACTTTTCATCAGAATAAAATAGTGCACCAATTATCTTATTATTTGTTGGGTTAAAAGACACACTTAACGAATCAACTCCCTTAGCTTCATTGCGATTGATTTTTAAAGTCAAAGAGGTTTGGTTTTCTGTGCGTTGCATTTTAACGTGTGTAACAGAAGAAACTTGGTAAAAAGCAGGATACAGAATTAAGGAAGAACTGAACGCGTTAATTAAGGCTTGTTTATCATTCCACTCTGGAATTGATTTCTTATACCTTTCCATTGCAGTTAAGTAATCATGATATTCATCTATTCGATCAGCAGAGTGGTAACTTTTTGATAGGTTCTTAACGTCATAAATATAATTATTGATTTGAATAAGCTCATCACTTGAGCATACGTTAGCGAAACTCCCTGCTGTGAAAGTCGAACTTAGTAGCAATACTAAATGACTAAGTTTCATATTTGAAAACATACGCCTCCCTTCAAGCTAGACATAATGACTCCCACACGGTGTTAGCCTCCGCTTTTCGTGGGTTAGCTTAATTCAAAGCCAGAGCCATAATTAGTTTGTCAATTAACTAAACAGCAGAGGCTAACATGAATAAACATAGCATACTTTTTATCGGTCTTGATACACATAAAGAATTCAATGAAGTCGCCTATATTGAAGAACATAGAGGTGCGAAACCCGTTCATCTTGGCCGAGTTTCGTCTTCCAAAGTGGCCGTTCAAAAGCTTGTTCGTCAGTTTGAATCCAAATACCCTGGCGCAACACTTCATTTTGTTTATGAAGCTGGCCCATGTGGTTATTGGATTTACAGATTAATTACCAGTCTCGGCCATTGCTGTTATGTGGTTGCACCCTCTCTTATTCCCAAAAAGCCAGGTGAGAAGATTAAAACCGATAAACGTGATGCCCTTAAGCTCGCTAAATTACTTAAATCTGAAGATTTAACACCTATTTATGTTCCCGAGCCTGAAGATGAAGCCGTACGTGATTTATCTCGCGCACGCGAAGTGGCAATGAAGGATTTAAAAGATGCTAAATATCAATTAAAGGCACTGCTGCTTCGCAATAATATTAATTACAGAGGCATTGCAAATTGGTCACAAAAACATTTACGTTGGCTCACTGAGCTTGTGTTGCCACATCCCGCGCAGCACATCGTCTTACAAGAGTTTTTACACACAATTAATGAACGAATAAGCCGACTTGAACGGCTAGACAATGAACTAACACACCATGTTCACCAGTGGCGTTATTATCCTGTAGTAAAAGCAATACAAGCTATGCGTGGCGTTCGTTTGTTGGTCGCCACCGGCGTTGTTGCTGAGCTTGGCGATTTATCGCGCTTCGACCACCCCCGCAAATTAATGAGTTATCTTGGTCTTGTACCTAGTGAGCACTCGAGTGGTGGCAAACGCCATATTGGCGCCATCACAAAATGCGGAAACGGCCGAGCGAGGCGCCTTCTCGTTGAAGGCGCACACACTTATCGGTATGCGGCAAATATATCGACAGATATGCAAAAACGACAAGAAGGTTTACCAAAGGACATTATTGATATTGCGTGGAAAGCACAACTTAGGCTCTGCAAGCGCTATAAAAAAATGATAGCCAAAGGGAAACATTACAACCTGGTTGTCACCGCCATTGCTCGAGAAATGATTGCATACATATGGGCAATTGCAAAAGAAGTGGTGCTAACGCCAGTAAATACAAAACTTAGATTGGCAAGAGTACCTGCATGATAAACGAATTAGAGTTAATGCATAGGATCAAGCATCGGGAGTGGCACAACCACCGACGGCGTTAGGATGGCAATGTAGCTAACGCTTCATTGAACCACGAACATAGACTGAAGACAGGTGCCACGACCAAATAAGTAAGGTCTGCTCTGTTACTAGAAATAGTAATAACCAACGAATATCAGCAAGATAACCGACGACATTACTTGCTTCATCCTATGTATTAACTCGCTCTAATTCGAGCTAAAGTAATTATGGCTTAAAAAAGTTAGGCAGGGATCAGTGCGTTTAACTTGACAGTGGGAGTCATACCACCCCGCTTAGGGGCAATAACACGTGGGCTAAAATTAGAGCGAAGCGACTGAGCCCACGTGTCATTGTCCCAGGGAGCTTGCGACCGACTACAGCGGTTTGTTATGCGTTACCCTGTGCAAAATACAACTGTATTTTTTGATTGCGAAATAAAAACAATACCCAGATAACGATAATAGAAGCGCCAATTACAAAACCTAAAATACTATAGAACGACAGGAAGGCAATGATTCCTGACCAGTATATGAAAACGCCCCACAAAGCCCAACGCCGATGATTTATGGTTCCAAAACAGATTGAAAGAACAAGAATGTTAAATGCCAATAAGCTAGGCGCCATTCCTGACAGCCAGAACTCTGTGTAATCAAGTTTGTTACCATTCAGTTCATAGGTTGCGTTTGGCCAAGGAAAATAAGCAAATACCAATAAGAGCAAATTAGTTAGTGCATTTAAGCGATGCTGAAATTTAAACAGAATTGGAGTGCTTTGAACTTCAGTGAACAGTGAAATCAATATCTTAATAATTCAATCCTTTGAGCTTAAAGAGACGCATAACGCTTAACATATGGGGATTTTAGGAGCGCTTTTTCAGCGAGTAAAATTCCCACCATGATGTTTTTGTTAGCAGTCAATTGCACTTGATTTCAGCTTTTTTCCAAGGATGAGCAAATGAAACACCAGCAGTGCCGACAGCCACAGAGTTGTTTTTCCCCAATTCGGAAGTTAATTCTGTATACCCTTTAGGGCATAACTCGTTTGCTCGACGTAACCAATATGCATTAACAGTTTCTGCTGACGTTGTTCCATTACCCAAATATTCAACATAATAGTGATTCTCACCTATCACTTTATCGTTATAGCCGCCCGACCAAGTGTGTGCTTGGTAGCCAGTTGCACATGCTGTTAAGAATATTGTTCCGATAAGTACTGCGATGAATTTCATTTTATCTCCATGTCTAATTTTGACTGCTAACTTTCCAATAACGGGCGCATACATGTGGGGCATAATGGCGCAGCCGCTCCGCATGTATGCGTCCCAGCGAACGAAGTGAGTGAGTTTATTGGCTTGTTAGGTGCGGAGTTTCAACTGCCAATACCCTACGTCCAACCACTTACTAAATTTAAAACCGACATTGCTAAAGTGAGCAACTTTTTTCATACCCAATTTCTCGTGCAAAGCAACACTTGCAAGGTTTGGTAGCGTAATGCCTCCGATTACGGAATTTACTTCTAGTAAATTCAAATTCTTAATTAATTCGGTGTAAAGAAGTGTTCCGTAGCCTTTACCGTGATGCTTTTCGGAAATGTAAACTGAAGACTCTACAGAAAATCTGTATGCAGCTCTCTCTTTCCATTTGGTAGCGTAAGCATAACCGACAATAGAGCCACTGATTTCCATAACGAGCCAAGGAAGATTGGTGCTACGTGATTTTTCTACTCTATTTCGAATATCGGTACTTGTAACGGTCGTTTCTTCAAACGTAATAGAAGTATTTGAAACATAATGGTTATATATGTTTGCAATACTCTCATAATCTTTAGTTTGAACTTGCCGAATCAATTCATGCTCCATATGTCAGTTAACCTCCTAGCACCTAACGCTTTGCACAGCCGCATTTTTGGAGGAACCCGTTTGTGCTATTCAAGCACAAAAAGGAGCGACGGAAAAAATGTCGGCTGGTGCAACTTGTTAAGCATTTTGTATTTTTGCCTGAATGCTTGTGCATTTAAAGTTGCCGCCGATACCGTAACAAGGTTCAATTTCAACTCGATGCACGTTGCCACTAAGTATTCTCATTGTGTCAATCACACTACCTTTTTCAAATTCACTAAGTTCCGATTCTGAAACCCCGTAGAAAATTAGTTCAATCTTAGCATGCAAACATTTCTCAGTATCTATGTACTCAATTTCTAAGGTTAAGCGACCATCTATTTCCTCGTAGCTCAATATAGGAGCATCGCAGAACGCTGGCCAATACCCAAAATATGAAACGATTTCCTGCTGATATTCATTCATATGCTGACGATGCTTAACGCTTAACATATGGGGATTTTAGGAGCGTTTTTTCAGCGAGTAAAATTCCCACCATGATGTTTTTGCTATGTGGCATATTGCTCAAAGTCGACTCATTGTTGAATGATGCACTAGCCAATAACCTACCGCAGCAAAAACACCACCGATTAGAACTGCTAAAGACCATAAAATGGGACCAACAAATACAAGGTTATGATTTTCATTTTGAAGTTTTGCTGCATCGTTATACACAGCCGCACTAAATGCGATGTGAACAATTAAAGTGCCTAGTAAAGGTAACATCGCCCAAACAGAAGCTGATGACCAAAAAATTGGATTACTGATATCCATTTCTAATTTATCTCCATTTTCAAATTATATAATTGCCAGTGAATGACACATAACGAGCCTGTAGATTAACTCGTTTTTAAATTTGTTTTATTGATAAACAAACCATAGCTGAGTTCCTATTTTGGTTCAATCGATTACTGTATTTTTACGCAGAATATAGA
>NZ_JACJDN010000107.1:0-8546 GCF_014163565.1 Pseudoalteromonas sp. SR45-5
TTTGGAAGATTTAAAACCGAAGTTTTATTTAACTCTGTGAGTAGTTCGTGCCTTGCTATGCTTCGGCGTTTCCCGTCTCAGTGGGGTCGCATTATAGGGAGAACAGATTTTTACGCAAGTACTTTTTTAAAGAAAAAGTAAAAAAAGATGCTGTTCGGTCAGTATCTGAACTAAACCCCCTAAAACTGATAGTTTTGTAACCAAACGGTGCCTTTTATGGTACAAAAATGACCTTGCTGATACACTCAAAGCTAATAACTATTATCTAAAAGGTACTAAATATGGCAATCCGTTCTTATAAAGGTGTAACTCCTTCGTTTAATTCGTCTGTTTATATTGATGAGTCATCAGTTTTGGTTGGTGATATTACTTTAGGTGATAATAGTAGTGTTTGGCCTTTAGTAGCAGCCCGAGGCGATGTTAACTATATACGTATTGGTAAACGCTCCAATATACAAGATGGCAGTGTATTGCATTTATCTCGTGCAACTAAAAGCAATCCAGATGGTTATCCACTTATTATAGGTGACGATGTAACTGTAGGTCATAAGGTAATGCTGCACGGATGTGTATTAGGGAACCGTATACTTGTAGGTATGGGCGCTATTATTATGGATAACGTGGTTGTTGAAGATGATGTAATTATTGGCGGCGGCTCTTTAGTGCCACCAAACAAACGTTTAGAGTCTGGTTACTTATATGTAGGAAGCCCAGCTAAGCAAGCCCGCCTTCTTACAGAGCAAGAACTTGCCTTTTTAAAAATATCTGCCGATAACTATGTATCACTTAAAGATGAATACTTAGCTGAAATAGCTAACTTAAGTTAATAAGCTTACTTCAATTTGACCTGCCGAGTTATAGCTCTCTTCTTCGATGAGTTCCTCGGCACGTTCTTCGTAATCAAAACGATATTTCTCAAAATACTCTGTTGCATGGCTTTCGTCAGTTAATTTAAGTGTATTTACTTCTATTACACACTCCACCAGCATGCCACTAACTTGTGCAAAAAATACTAACTGATGATCGGGCTCTCTAAATTCTAGCCTATCTATAAATTGTATTGCCTGATTCATTTAAGCACCCCTTGTTTAAGCGCATCCACTACGGGAAGTATTTTTGGCATTTTATTACGCCATAGATAATATGCTTGAGCAGCTTGACCAACTAACATTCCGCTACCATCTAAAAGCTTAGCGTTAATATTATGCTGTGCAACCCAATTCATAAAAATGGTATTTTGCAGTGAATAAAACATGTCATAAGCTACTTCACAGTTAGTTATGTGTTTTTCATCAAGAGCTGGAAGCTCATCATTCATACTGCTAGAGGTAGAGTTTATAATTAGTGAGTAATCGCTTACTGGTAAATCACTAAAGCCGAAGCCAGATACTGGTCCATATTGAGTAAACAGCTCTGCGAGTTCTTTGGCTTTTTGTGCTGTGCGATTAACTATTATTATTTCCTGAGGGTTATGCTCTAACAAAGGTAAAATAACCCCTCGAGCAGCACCGCCCGCACCTATGATTAAAATGCGTTTATTAGTTATGGCTACTTTATTAGCGAGTAAATCATTTACAAAGCCCACACCATCGGTGTTATCACCGAGTAATGTGCCATCATCTCGTTTTTTTAATGTATTAACAGCCCCTACAATTTTAGCTAATGGCGTAAGCTCATCAGCCATTGCATAGGCTTGCTCTTTAAATGGCATCGTAACGTTAGCACCAACACCACCTTGCCCAAAAAAAGACAATACTGTTTTTTCAAAGTTATCGATAGGTGCTAATATTGCGCGATAGTCGATTTGCTCACCCAGTGATACAGCAAATTGTTTATGTATCGCGGGGGATTTTGAATGTTTAATTGGATTTCCAAAAACCGCATATTTGTCCATTTTAAAGCAACCTCTTTGCAGCATAAACTGCCTATTAACGATGATAAATTATATGATTAAACGACTTTTCTCTAAATCTAAGCCAGCTCCCGAGCAACAGGCTCCTACTCCTGAAAAAACACCGTATGAAATAATAGGTGGAGAGAAAGGGGCGCGTGCTATCTCCAATCGATTCTACGACATAATGGAGTCAGATGAATACGCTAAACCGTTATATGATATGCATCCTCTGCCATTAGATCGAATTCGCCAAGTATTTTTTGAATTTTTATCTGGTTGGTTAGGCGGGCCGAACCTATTTACTGAAAAACATGGCCAGCCAATGCTACGTAAAAGACATATGCCTTTTACTGTAGATAAAGCATTGCGTGATCAATGGATGTACTGCATGAATAAAACGCTGGATATAGAAATAGACAACCCGTTGTTACGTGAAGGCTTAAAGCAATCATTCTCTCAACTAGCAACGCACATGATCAATCAACATTAAATTTGTATTTAGCCACAATGCAAAAAAGCGCTGATTAGCGCCTTTTTGATTACTGTGTAATTGTTATAATTGCCATTCTCTGGCTATCAACTCACTTGGTTGACTCGTTAACCACTCTTGCGGGTGTAAGTAATACTGATATAGGTTAGCTTCTGGGCTACTTGGCTCTGGTTTATAATTATATTCCCAGCGTGCAAGTGGTGGCATAGACATTAATATAGACTCAGTGCGCCCGCCACTTTGTAGCCCAAACAACGTACCTCTATCCCACACTAGATTAAACTCAACGTAGCGTCCGCGACGATAAAGCTGAAAATCACGTTGTTGCTCTGTGTATTCATCATTTTTACGGCGTTCAATAATAGGTAAATAGGCATCTAAAAAGCCATTACCAACCGATTGCATAAACGCAAAGCTCTTTTCAAAACCAAGTTCGTTTAAGTCGTCAAAAAATAAACCGCCGACTCCGCGCGTCTCGTCTCTGTGCTTTAAATAAAAATACTCGTCACACCATGTTTTGTATTTTGGATAAACTTCACTACCAAATGGTGCACAAATATCATGAGCAACTTGATGCCAATGCTGTACGTCTTCTAATACTGGATAAAAAGGAGTGAGATCAAACCCACCACCAAACCACCATATTGGCTCTTCGCCTTCTTTTTCGGCTATAAAAAAGCGCACATTGGCATGACTTGTTGGTACATGAGGGTTTTTAGGGTGAATAACTAACGACACACCACACGCATGAAAGCTGCGCCCTGCAAGCTCTGGTCTGTGCGCTGTTGCCGAACCAGGCATTGAAGCGCCAAATACATGAGAGTAATTAACTCCGCCTTGCTCTATTACAGTGCCATTAGTGGATACGCGTGTACGACCACCACCGCCTTCTGCTCGCTGCCAGTTATCTTCTATAAATTTAGCACTGCCATCTGCAGCCTCCAAACCTTGGCAAATAGTGTCTTGCAAAGCCATAAAGTATGCTTTTACTTGATTTAATAATTCGCTTTGCATATTAACCTCTAAATATTTTGCCAGTCATGGCGTCTTTTATTGTGCTTGGTTGAGTATTACCACCTAACGGCTCGTCAACGTAAAAGCCAACTTGTTCTGCAAATTGCGCTTTGGCTTGCTCAATACTAATTACCGTTTCTTGACCGGTTAAGTTTGCACTGGTTGATACTAATGGCTTACCAAACTCTTGGCACAAACGCTTTACTGTTGGATGGTTTGTTACTCTTACCGCGATGGTATCAAACTGCCCTGTGAGCCATTTAGGCGTATTTTTAGATGCAGGCATAACCCATGTAATTGCAGCAGGCCAACTCGAAAAAATATCAGCGCGTTTATCCATTGGTATTTTTGCATCATCTACGTATTTTAATAATTGTCCGTAGTTATCAGCGATTAAAATAAGCCCTTTTTCAACCGGGCGCTGCTTAATAGCTAATAGTGCCTCAACGGCTTGTTGATTATCTGGATCACAACCTAAACCATATACAGCTTCTGTTGGGTATAAAATAACTTCGCCTTGCGTTAAGCATGTTATTGCAGTGGGCGTATTTGAAAGGTCTGACAAAGTAGTCTCCAGATATAATTAAACGTTATTCAGTTGGGGTGAGCTTATGCATGCAGCTTTTTTGTGGGCATTGCAATAATATGCCGTTTGCCATATTTCTTTCTATGACGATAGGCCAGTCACATTCAGGACACGGATGTTCAACCGGTTTATTATTAAGCGTGTATTTACAACTTGGGTAGCAATCACAAGAATAAAATACTTTACCAAACTTATTACTGCGCGCGACTAAATGACCTTTTTTGCATTTAGGGCAACTAGGCAAAGTATCTTCGCTTTGCTTTTCTTCATTTTCGTTAGCAATATAATGACACTCTGGATAACCCGTACACCCAATAAACATACCATAGCGGCCATTTTTAACCACCAGCGGTTTGCTACACTCAGGACATGCAGAATCTTCTAATATTTTGATTTCGTTACTGTCGTGATGTGCCAGCGGCCTAATAAAGTCGCATTTGGGATAACTTGCGCATCCTAAAAAAGGGCCTGATTTACTATTGCGGATCACTAACTCTGAACCACACTGTGGGCATATCTCGTATTCTTTTTCGAGGGCGTGCTTGTTCGCCGAGAAAAGCGAATGGTCGATTTTACTCATGGTGATCCTAATAGGTTGGTGAATTTTCGCCTAATATACCCAAACCACTTAAAGATACAAGCAATGCCGTGCTTATCCTTTTAAGTAATTTGAGTACAATCAAGATAATTATCTCTAATGAAGAAGTTCGTTGGGTTCATCAAAAATCAAATCTTCCATTTGCTCATATGCCTCTTCAGAGCCAGGAACGTTAAACAAGATCATAAGTACAATCCACTTTAAGTCTTCTAGGCTTATAGTTGGTTTATCGAGAGAGGCTAAACAGTCCATTACCATTTCACGTGTTACATTGTTAATTACGCCTATTTGCTCAATAAACATTAAAAAGCCACGACACTCAGCGCTGAGCCTTTGGCATTCACTATCGGTAAATATACGCACAGCATCTTTAGGGTTAGCAATAAGATAAGGAGACTCATCGCTGTGTTGTAAATCGGCTAGTTGCTCTAACCAATCAAGAGCTTTAAATATCTCAGGCTTATTAAAGCCCGCACGCAGTAGCTCATCGGTTAACTCATTTTGCTCTGCAAATATATCCGCTTCGCTATGAATGTAATTTTCAAAAAGATACAAAAGAATATCAAACATATTACCTTCCTGCGCTTAACTTGATGTAACCATCTAAGACTCGCTCAATCTGATCGTCTAATTCTAAATCGAGCAACCTACTGAGTACTTTATCTATTGGCCACTGCGCACGACGCACAATGTCATCTACACTGGTTACTTCAAAGCCAATACTATTTAGAACCTCACATTGAGAATTGGCTTGAATCGGCTGCTCTTTATTAAATACATTATTGTCGTAAGTGAAACTCACCTCATCAAGAATGTCAGCCACGTTTTCTACCAGCTTAGCACCTTGCTTTATTAAAAAGTGACTTGCCTGCGCTAACGGGTTTTTAATAGAACCCGGTACTGCAAATACCTCTTTATTTTGTTCAAGCGCATAGCGTACTGTAATTAACGAACCACTTTTAATTTCAGCTTCAACAATAAGCACTCCTAACGATAATCCAGAAATAATACGATTACGGCGCGGAAAGTTGTGCGCATGAGCAGCTGTGCCTGGTAAAAACTCACTCACCAGCAAACCGCTTTCTAAAACTTGGTTTGTTAATAGTTTATGGCGTTTGGGATAGTAAATATCAACCCCAGTACCAAGCACCGCTATGGTTTTACCTGTACCAGCAAGAGAGCCTTTATGTGCTGCACCATCTATTCCCCGCGCCATACCTGAAGTAACCGTAATACCCGCCAAAGTTAACTCGTATGCAAATTCTGAGGCTATTTCAAGCCCGGTAGGTGTAGCATTACGGCTGCCTACAATTGCAATCTGTGGAGTTGATAATAACGAGACATCTCCCCTGCAAAATAGTAATAAAGGCGCACTGGCAATCTGCCGGAGATCTTCTGGGTAAAGCGGATCAAAAATACAGACAACAGTAATGTTGTTCAGCGCTATTAATTGCTCATAATGACTGACTTGTTGCCAATTGGTGTTGAGTAAATTGCTCGCTTGATTAGCGGTTAACCCAAGCTGTAAAAGCTTGTCATGAGATAAGTCGAATAACGACCCAAGGGAATAGTTTGTAGATAGTGCTAAAAGGGTTTTTATACCCAACCCTTTACACATATAAAAGGCAAGCCAGTGGGCTAGCTTGCCAGATGACTGATCCATGCTCTCTCCTAGAGCACCGACTCGCTACTTCTTAATGAATAACTGCAATATCTCCAATGCGAATTGGGTGCTGGTTTTTAGTTATTAATGCATAACTTACTTTGTCATACACTTTAAAGACAATTAGCTCACCAACTTTTTCTTTAGGCATGGTCCACGTTGTGTTTTGTTCGTCAGACTCATCACCAAATAATTGGCTCACATCAGATAAAAGCTTCTCATATTTACTAGAATCTTCTGGATAACGAGGGCCACGAGGACCATCAATAACCGTTGGTGATTGACGCTCTAGATCTAATACATGACCCGCTTCTATATTTTGTTCACTGCCTAAGTTTAGCACCACAACATCCATTGTGCTGAATTCTCTAACTTCGCGTGGTGAAGCAATAATATTACCTGTTACAGGTTCTGAAGGGCGGTGTATATCAAAGTACGCAGGAAGCATTTGGCCTTCCATTGCCGGCATTAAAAAATCACCTTGCTGAATTTCTCGTTTAACAGACTCAACACGTAATGATGAAGGCACGCCATTTTTCTCATCGCCCGCTCTAAAAGCACGTGCTATACCCACATAAGATGCACGCGTTGCTAACACCTCACCGGTTAAGTCAGTGTAGGGGTCACCTTTATGGTAAATGGCATATGCTTTATGTACTTGTAAGTCGCCTTTAACATATAAAATATGGCCTAGCGTTTGTGTTTTAGTATTTTCGTTTGCACCTAAAATATAAGGTTTACCTTTAATATCGTCACTGTTCATTGCTTGCTCGTAACTGATATAAGGTTTGATCATTTCAAGCGGCAAAGTAGTAATAGCATCACGCCCTTTTGGTGTAATACGACCCTGAGGAGATAGCTTTCTATATCCTTTATTTATCACTAAACGTGGGTTTCCATCTGCATCGTATATCAACGCTAATGCATCACCGGGGTAAATTAGGTGTGGGTTGTCAATTTGTGGATTCATTTGCCAAAGTTCAGGCCATAGCCAAGGCTCATCTAAATAGATGCCAGAAATATCCCAAAGTGTATCGCCTTTTTTTACAACATACTGTTTTGGTGCGTCTTTTTTTATTTTAAGTACATCAGCAACTGCGGGAAACGCAGCGCTTAACGTGAGCATGATTGCAAGTAGTGGAGATTTCATCGAGCTTCCTTGTATTGTTTTTTCATTATTATTGCCCAAAACCTGTTAAAGGTGAACGCGAATGGCTAAAATAAGAGCATACAATACCCTAAATTAAGCACAAGTGAAAAAGGTAACTATGGCTAGGTTAGAAGTTTTAAGATTTCCAGATGAACGTTTACGTACTGTAGCAAAAGATGTTGTACAAGTTGATGACACAGTACGCCAAATTGTAAAAGACATGCTAGAGACAATGTACGATGAAAATGGCATTGGTCTTGCGGCCACGCAAGTAGATATTCATCAACGAATCGTTGTTATTGATGTATCAGAAGAGCGCAATGAGCCACTGGTATTAATTAATCCACAAATCATAAAAAAAGACGGCTCTACCGTTAGCGAAGAAGGCTGTTTATCAGTACCTAACTCGTATGCAAAAGTAGATCGCGCAGAAACAGTAACAGTCGCTGCACTTAACGAAAACGGTGAAGAATTTGTATTAGATGCAGATGAATTATTGGCTATTTGTATTCAACATGAACTAGATCACCTTCAAGGTAAGCTATTCATTGATTACTTATCTCCATTAAAGCGCCAACGTATTCGTAAAAAGCTTGAAAAAGAAGCCAAGTTTGCAGAACAGTAATAAGCACCTTAGGAAAACTCAGTGACTCAACCATTACGCATTATATTTGCCGGTACGCCGGACTTTGCCGCACGTCATTTACAAGCGCTGATACAAAGCGAACACCAAATAGTGGGTGTATATAGCCAGCCAGATCGCCCTGCAGGTCGTGGTAAAAAATTAAAAGCCAGTGAAGTGAAAGAGCTAGCGCTTGAGCACAACTTACCGGTTTTTCAGCCACAGTCATTAAAAAATGATGAAGCACTAGCTGAGCTAACAAGCTTAAATGCCGACATTATGATTGTTGTAGCATATGGCTTAATTTTACCTAAAGCTATTTTAGAAGCGCCACGTTTAGGTTGTTTAAATGTGCATGGCTCTATATTACCGCGCTGGCGCGGTGCTGCACCTATTCAACGCGCAATTTGGGCAGGTGATGAACAAACCGGCGTAACAATAATGCAAATGGATGAAGGGCTAGATACCGGCGATATGCTACATATAAGCCGCTGCCCTATTAGCACAACAGAAACTAGCGCAAGCTTAT
>NZ_JACJDN010000108.1:0-8531 GCF_014163565.1 Pseudoalteromonas sp. SR45-5
GACATTTCTATGGTACGTTTATCTGTGTAGTTTAAACATTGCCAGTTTGTGGGCTCACTCGGGCTGAGTATTTCGTTCGGGTTTTGCGCGTAATTAGGCTTATTTTTTTGGTATAAAGAAGAAGGACCTTGTTCAAATTTACTACCGGCTTCGTAGGTCAGAGTTTCAAATATTTGTAAGCTATACGGATTTTTTTCATCTGGGTGTAACTGCATAAGATTGGCGCTGTGGAGGGTTGCCCATTGGCACTTAGCAGTGAGTGCACATGCAATAGTACTCACATCAGAAAAACCAACTAACCACTTAGGCTTTGCTTCTTTAATGGCGTTAAAATCAAGTAGTGGCAGTATTTCCATTGCCAGCTCACCACCCATTGGCGGCATAATCGCATCTATTTCATCATCTAATAAAAAACCCATTAGCTGCTTAGCATGCGCTTTAGCATTAAGCTGTTCGCGTGGTTTGTTTTGACGTAAAAACTCGCCTTCAACAACATTATACCCTCGTTGTTTTAGTCCATTTATAACAATATCTAAGCGTCCGTGATACTTTTCTTTTAGCCCAGATGAAAGCGAGCAAATAGCAATTTTAGAGCCTACTTTTAAAGGCGCTGGGTAAAGTATATTAGCCATTGAGTGTTCCTTTTAATGAAGTGATTATGTACCTATATCATCATGCTCACTCTTTATGCAATATGAACACCCTTATCAGTATAGTGATTTATTTAAGGCATAAAAAAACCGATGTAAATACATCGGTTTTTATTTAAAACGTTAAAGTGAGTTATGCGTTAAAGATACTCAACTTCAATGATTTCGTACTCAACGATACCTTTTGGCGTTTGGATAGACACTGCATCGTCTACTTGTTTACCAATTAAGCCACGTGCAATCGGTGAATTAACAGAAATTAAGTTGTTTTTAATATCTGCTTCATCATCGCCTACAATACGGTATTTCACTTCAGCATCCGTATCTACATTTACTATAGTTACGGTAGTACCAAAAATAACTTTGCCCGTATTTGGCATTTTAGTTACGTCGATTATCTGAACATTTGAAAGTTTAGCTTCAATTTCTTGAATACGACCTTCACAAAAACCCTGTTGCTCACGTGCAGCGTGGTACTCAGCGTTTTCTTTTAAGTCACCGTGTTCACGCGCAACAGCAATGTCGGCGATAATTTTTGGACGGGTAACTGTTTTTAATTCGTTAAGCTCTTTGCGCAGTAAATCTGCGCCACGAACTGTCATCGGAATTGATTGCATACTTTTCTCACTTAACACCAAGGCCCTAGTTGGCCTTGGCACATTTCCTTAGTTCAATCGCAGGTGTAGCTCTTGAACTGACGTTACTTTACTACGGTCATCTGCTTTGTTAGCAGTACAGTTAGCAAAAGCCGCGTTCAAGGTTGTCGTATAGTTGGTTTTATTTTGCAATGCACCACGACGTAACACCTTCGAATCTTCGATCGCTTGGCGACCTTCGGTGGTATTAACGATATAGCTGTACTCTTTATTCTTGATATAATCAAGAATATGCGGGCGGCCTTCATATACTTTGTTTACACGTCGTACTTCAATGCCAGCTTCTTCAAGAGCTTGTGCCGTGCCACCCGTTGCGTCAAGTTCAAAACCTAAGTCGGTCATAATCTTGGCTAATTCAACAATGCGTGGCTTATCGCTATTACGAACAGATAATAACGCGCGACCACCGCGTGGTAAAGTGTTGCTTGCACCTAATTGTGCTTTTGCGAATGCTTCGGCGAAAGTATCACCAACACCCATCACTTCACCCGTTGAGCGCATCTCAGGGCCACGAATTGGATCCACACCCTGAAACTTAGCAAATGGTAAAACAACTTCTTTAACGCTGTAATAAGGAGGGATCACTTCTTTAGTAATACCTTGGCTTGCCAAAGACTGACCCGCCATACAACGAGCCGCCACTTTTGCAAGCGCTACACCGGTTGCTTTTGATACAAACGGTACAGTACGTGCGGCACGCGGGTTAACTTCAATTAAGTACACTTTGCCATCTTTTACAGCAAACTGTGTATTCATTAAGCCAACAACACCAAGCTCAAGCGCCATATCGGTTACTTGCTTGCGCATTACATCTTGCACTTCTTGCGATAAAGAATGTGCTGGTAATGAACATGCTGAGTCACCAGAGTGAACACCGGCTTGCTCAATGTGCTCCATGATACCGCCAATAATTACTTGCTCACCGTCGCAAATTGCGTCAACGTCAACTTCAATTGCGTTATCTAAGAAACGGTCCAGTAATACAGGTGCTTCGTTTGATGCAGATACAGCTTCGGTCATGTAGCGACGTAAATCGTCTTCATCGTATACAATTTCCATTGCACGACCACCTAGTACATACGACGGACGTACAACGAGTGGAAAACCAATTTCGACTGATTTAAGTAGTGCTTCTTCAGTTGAAGTTACTGTTGCATTTTCTGGCTGAAGTAAGTTCAAACGCTCAACAAGTTGTTGGAAACGTTCGCGATCTTCTGCACGGTCAATCGCATCAGGTGAAGTACCAATTACTGGCACACCATTCGCTTCAAGCTCACGTGCTAATTTAAGTGGTGTTTGACCACCGTACTGCACGATAACGCCTTTTGGCTTTTCAACACGTACGATTTCGAGTACGTCTTCAAGTGTAATTGGCTCAAAGTATAGTCTATCAGATGTATCGTAATCGGTAGAAACCGTTTCAGGGTTACAGTTAACCATAATTGTTTCATAACCGTCTTCGCGAAGCGCAAGCGAGGCATGTACACAACAGTAATCAAATTCAATACCTTGGCCGATACGGTTAGGACCGCCACCAATAACCATGATTTTGTCTTTATCTGTTGGGTTTGCTTCACACTCTTCATCGTAAGATGAGTACATGTAAGCTGTGTCTGAGCTAAATTCTGCGGCGCACGTATCAACACGCTTGTATACTGGCACGATGTTTAATAGGTGACGTTTTTTACGAATTTCAGCTTCAGATACACCAGCAATTTCAGCTATACGTGGATCTGCGAAACCTTTGCGTTTAAGTTTACGTAGGAAGTCGGCATTTAAACCAGCCATACCTACTTCACCAATTTTTGCTTCGTCTTTTAAAATATCTTCTATTTGTACTAAGAACCAGCGATTAACTTTAGTCAGCCCATAAACATCATCAACGCTCATACCATGGCGCATTGCATCGGCAATGTACCAGATACGCTCAGCACCTGGTTCGCGTAATTCGCGGATGATTTTTTCTTTCGCTTTAGGGTCATCAAGTGCAACTATTGGGTTAAAACCTGTTGCGCCCACTTCAAGACCACGTAATGCTTTGTGTAATGATTCTTGTTGGTTACGACCAATCGCCATTACTTCGCCAACTGATTTCATTTGCGTAGTTAAGCGGTCGTTAGCACCGGCAAATTTTTCAAAGTTAAAGCGAGGAATTTTTGTTACAACGTAATCGATTGAAGGCTCAAAAGATGCTGGAGTTTTACCGCCAGTAATATCGTTTTGAAGCTCGTCAAGCGTGTAACCTACTGCTAGCTTTGCAGCAATTTTAGCAATTGGGAAACCCGTTGCTTTTGATGCAAGTGCAGATGAACGTGATACGCGTGGGTTCATCTCAATGATAACCATACGGCCATCTTCAGGATTAATACCAAACTGCACGTTAGAACCGCCAGTTTCTACACCAATTTCACGTAATACCGCCATAGAGGCGTTACGCATAATTTGGTATTCTTTGTCGGTTAGCGTTTGCGCTGGTGCAACGGTGATTGAATCGCCAGTGTGAACACCCATAGGGTCAAAGTTTTCAATGGTACAAACAATAATACAGTTATCGTTTTTATCACGTACAACTTCTGTTTCGTACTCTTTCCAACCAATCAGTGATTCATCAATCAATAATTCGTTTGTTGGTGATAAGTCTAAACCGCGCTCACATATCTCTTCAAACTCTTCCATGTTGTAAGCAACACCGCCACCGGTGCCACCCATGGTGAAAGAAGGACGAATGATACATGGTAAGCCAATTCGGCTCATTGTATCTTTAGCTTCTTCCATTGAGTGAGCAATTTCAGCACGAGGACATTCAAGGCCAATGTTTTTCATTGCTACGTCAAAGCGTTCACGGTTTTCTGCTTTGTCGATTGCATCCGCCGTTGCGCCAATTAGCTCAACGCCGTGCTTAGCCAATACACCGTGCTTGTCTAAATCAAGTGCACAGTTTAATGCTGTTTGACCACCCATTGTAGGCAGTACTGCATCTGGCTTTTCTTTTTCAATAATTTTTTCTACCACTTCCCAGTGAATTGGTTCGATGTAGGTAGCATCGGCCATTTCAGGATCGGTCATGATAGTTGCAGGGTTTGAGTTAACTAATATAACTCTATAGCCTTCTTCTCTAAGTGCTTTACACGCTTGAGCACCAGAGTAGTCAAATTCACAAGCTTGACCAATTACAATTGGGCCTGCGCCTAAGATAAGAATGCTTTTTATGTCGGTACGTTTTGGCATTATTACTCCAGTTAAATTAGTGTTTACGCGCTTGCATCAAATCGATGAAGTGGTCAAATAATGGTGCTGCATCGTGTGGACCTGGACTTGCTTCAGGGTGCCCCTGGAAGCTAAACGCAGGCTTATCAGTACGATGAATACCTTGAAGCGTTCCATCAAATAACGATTTATGCGTGGCACGAAGCGTACTTGGTAGGCTTGATTCTTGAGCTGCAAAACCATGGTTTTGAGCTGTGATCATAACTACATTACGGTCTAGGTCTTTAACTGGGTGGTTACCACCGTGGTGGCCAAATTTCATTTTTTCTGTTTTAGCACCTGAGGCAAGGGCTAATAACTGATGACCTAAACAGATACCAAAAATAGGTGTGTCGGTTTCTAAAAAGGCTTGAATGGCTTCAATAGCGTAAGTACATGGCTCAGGATCACCAGGGCCATTAGATAAGAAGATACCATCAGGGTTTAAAGCAAGTACGTCAGCGGCAGAAGTTTGCGCTGGTACTACTGTAAGTTTACAACCACGGTCTACAAGCATACGTAAAATATTACGTTTTACACCGAAGTCGTAGGCAACAACATGAAACTTTTCATCAGCAGCGTCAAGGGTTTTAAATCCTTCACCTAATGTCCAGCTTGATTCGCGCCACTCAAAATTTTCCTTGGTTGAGACAACTTTTGCTAAATCCATACCTTTTAAACCTGGGAAGGCTTGCGCGGCTTGTAACGCTTTATTTTCGTCTAGCTCGTCACCGGCAACAATACACCCGTTTTGTGCGCCTTTATCACGCAAAATTCGAGTTAGCTTTCTGGTGTCGATGTCCGCAATACCTAAAATATTACGTTCTTTTAAGTAATCATCTAACGATTGCTCGTTACGAAAGTTACTTGCTAGCAGTGGCAAATCACGGATCACTAGGCCTTTAGCCCAAATTTGATTCGCTTCTTCGTCTTCGCTGTTGGTACCCGTATTACCGATATGTGGGTACGTCAAAGTTACGATTTGTTCCGCGTATGATGGATCAGTCAAAATTTCTTGATAACCAGTCATAGACGTATTGAATACCACTTCACCGACTGACATGCCGTCAGCGCCGATTGCAGTACCGCGAAACACTGTGCCGTCTTCTAGGACTAACAGAGCGGATTTAGTCAAGTTAAACCTCCTAACAGTAAAAAACGGGAGTAAGCAATTGCTTAACACCCCGCCAATACCCAGAGGGATCGTCAAAACCAGATTTTTGTGAGCTTAAATTGTTTTACGCAGTCTTAAATGATGCAGATGTAAAGCATTCAACCTTCAATCATTTTTCTTGCCTAAAACTATTTTCATTCCCACTGAAACCCTG
This sequence comes from Pseudoalteromonas sp. SR45-5, assembly GCF_014163565.1. Lineage (NCBI taxonomy): Bacteria > Pseudomonadati > Pseudomonadota > Gammaproteobacteria > Alteromonadales > Pseudoalteromonadaceae > Pseudoalteromonas > Pseudoalteromonas sp. SR45-5. Next base: position 5,881 of record NZ_JACJDN010000108.1, read on the forward strand.
GATTTACTAGCCACTTGGGTATAATTGGAAACACGCATTTAGTAATTTTTGGCAAATTGGCTGCATATTACATGAAGTTGCTATTTAGGTCTAACATTATTTGGTTAATTGTTACAAATAAGTCACTGTAGGTGAAATTAGACCCAAACAGTTAAAATAGTAACTAAACTACTTAAGATCTAGCACATCTTGCATATCATAAAGTCCAGCAGGTTTGTTTTTTAACCAGCTTGCAGCCCTTATAGCACCTAGAGCGAACGTCATTCTCGAACTTGCTTTATGTGTTAATTCAAGCCTTTCGCCCATTGTAGCGAAGTATGCGGTATGTTCACCTACTATATCGCCCCCTCTTAGGACAGAATAACCAATCTCATTTTGAGATTTCGCTGTTTCTACTTGGCTTCGGTCATATACCGCAACCTCGTCGTGATCCCAGCCTTTCGCTTGCGCGATTGACTCACCTATTGCCAGTGCAGTACCCGATGGTGCATCTATTTTATGACGGTGATGCGCTTCAAATATTTCAATATCTAAATCGTCACCAAATTTAGTCGCTGCAGTTTGCACAAGGTTAAGTAATACATTGACACCTACGCTGTAATTTCGCGCAAATACAATAGGGATATGTTTAGCGGCATCGTGTAATAGCGTCATATCATCATTTGTTAAACCTGTTGTGCCAATTACCATAGGAATTTTTTGTGCAACAGCTGTTTTTAAATGGTTTTTCATACCCGCTGGCAGCGTAAAGTCGATTAAAACATCTACATCATCTATTGTACTTTCGTCGCTAAAGCTAACACTGTTATCGGCTGCGCTATTTACTTGATTTACATTAATGCCCAATAGCGATGAACCACTACGAACATATGCGCCTGTAAGTTGTGTTTGCTCTTTAATTGTCGCGGCTTCTAATAGGGCTAAGCCCATTCTGCCGTTAGCACCAAAAACACCTATTCGATTTGTAGTCATGGTTTTTACCTAATTTTATTTGAATCCGTTTATTAGCTATATATCCGGACATTGCAAAATACGCAGGTGGGTATTTTTATGCAGTTGGATAAATATTAATCGCTGAAAATCGCGTTGCTTTATAGATATTATCTAAAAGTCATGCAATAGTCAGGTGACCTTTTAATTTAATAATAATAACAATACCAGTTTACTTTAGCCATCTATACATTTAAACTTCTCTTTCGCGTCGATTTGGTCTTTGGCTTGCGGACGCTGCGGCTATCAACTTTTTAAAATAAAAAGTTGTACTGCTAAATTCAGCTAAAAGAGGAGTTTTGGCTGTGATAAATTTTACTGGTTATGAGGATTATGATGCAGCCATCATTTAATAAAAACAAAGCAATACTTTCTTTACTTCCCCTACTTACCTTTGTAGCGCTATTTTTAGGCTCAGGTTTGTATTTGCAATCGCAAGGGGTTGATTATGCTTTTTACCAACTACCTGCACCTGTTGCTATATTGCCCGCCATCATGCTTGCGTTTATTTTAAATAAAGGCACGGTAAACCAATGTGTAGAGACCTTTATTAAAGGTGCCGGACACAACAACATTATTACCATGTGTTTAATCTACTTACTTGCAGGTGCTTTTTCGGCTGTGGCAAGTGCAACCGGTGGTGTAGATGCGGTAGTAAATGCAGGCTTATCGCTTATTCCACCTTCGTTATTGCTCCCTGGTTTGTTTTTAATTGCGGCCGTTGTTTCTACTGCAATGGGAACGTCAATGGGTACGATTGGCGCCATTGGCCCTATCGCTTATGCGGTATCAATTAAAACGGGTATAGATCCAGCATTAATGGCCGGTACGATTGTATCTGGCGCTATGTTTGGCGATAACTTATCTATTATTTCAGACACCACTATTGCAGCTACGCGCACGCAGGGCTGTGAAATGAAAGACAAGTTTAAAGAAAATCTTAAAATTGCAGTCCCTGCAGCCATTCTAACAATCGCCCTGTTGTTTTATTTAACACCTGCTGCACAAGTAGTTGAAACTAAAGATTATGATATTTGGTTGGTACTTCCTTATGCCTTTATTTTAGTGTTAGCAGTTGCTGGCTTGAACGTATTTGTAGTGTTGTTTAGCGGTATTATTTTTGCCGCATTAATGGGCTTTACCGGTAGTTACGAAGGCGCAAGCTTTGTAAAAGACATTTACAAAGGCTTTACTGATATGCAGGAAATATTTTTACTTTCTATGTTTATTGGCGGCTTATCTGAATTTATTCGTATTAACGGTGGTCTTGATTACATTGCTCAAAAAATTCAAGCGATTACTAAAATCATTGCAAAATGGCACCGTAAAGTGGCAGATCAATTAGGTATCGCTGCGTTAGTTTTAACAAGTAATGTATGTATTGCTAATAACACAGTGTCTATTATTGTCGCGGGTCCTATTGCTAAAAAGCTAGCAGATGACGGTGAAATAAGCGGTAAACGCTCTGCCAGTTTACTTGATATATTTGCCTGTGTTACACAGGGTTCATTGCCATACGGTGCCCAAGCATTGTTATTAGGTGCTACGTTTAAAATTAGCCCGTGGGAAGTATCAACGTCTTCTTATTACTGCTTTATTTTAGCATTTACAGCCATTGCAGTTATTTGCTTACGCCGTAATAAAGCATAGTTTAAACACCG
>NZ_JACJDN010000109.1:0-8478 GCF_014163565.1 Pseudoalteromonas sp. SR45-5
CTTAACTGCTTTAAAAACAATCCTGATATAAAGTCAGCGGTTAAATTTTTACGTAAAACACAATGGGCACAAGAAAAAGTAGATAACTTTTACCTTTATCGCTTAAAAAACTTACCTAGACCTGATGATGTGCAATACGAATTACCGCCACGTGATCGCGTTATCCCAGCTGATCATAAACCTGGTGAGCCATGTGAGTTAAGTTTTAGTGATGCAAAACGTATTATGGAAAAAAAAGCATCAAAGCAACGTGCTCGTGATCGCAAACAACGCTCTAATTCTAGTAACCCTTGGGGTAACTAAACACGCTAATTTAATTTTGTAGAGCTATTTTAAATGGCTCTACAAGTCTCTTTTATTAATTTTTATTACATCCACGCCGTATAGCTAACAAATAGAAATCAATACCCTCGGTTTTTCCAAAAATCTGTTTCAGTACGCTCTACCTCTAATGCCACCTTAAAAGTTTTATCAGCAATAATTTTTCCATTTAGCTCAATCGTCATACGCCAATCACCCAACTTATTCTCTATTGGTAACCAAAGCGTGTCGCCTAAATAAAAGTTCCAATCACTGTTTTTAACGTATACGTCGCCTTCAAAGGGGTCCATTACATCACCGTCACTGTCTGGAATATCTGGATGGTATATACAATAGTGAAGCTTTTCGCCTTTACCCTTTTTAATATTTACGATTAAGCCAAACTCAACATCTACCTCAGCTATTACATTTGTTGTAAATTGCTCTATTTGTGGCAGTGCTTTACTTTCGCTATCCCACTTAGAGTAAATACCGTGACTTTGTAACGTCACTACAGGTTTTGTTTTAGCCATTAAGGTAACCTTTTATATTAGCTATTTTTGCATTAGTTTAACTTTTGAAATTTTAAAATAAAACACAATCCAATAAAGTTAAATCTAAACTTAGCTTTAATACTTCGTCTATTTACATCATTGCTAATTTGTCATCATTGTTTACACATTATTTGCACAATTGCTGATTATTGTTTGAGTAACTTAATTGATCAGGTAAGCAGCAATGAAACTACACGCACTTAATATTAAAAACTCAAATAGGGTAAATGCTATAAAACTAAGCACCTTGTCTCTAGTTGTTTCATCGTTAGTTGCTTGCGGAGATGGCGAAGGCATAGTTGATACCTCAACAACTACAGATTCATCACCAACCACCTTAGATAACGGTACAGGTACGAGTAGCTCAACCCAAGGCGTGCTGTGCGAATATAGCTACAGTGAATATAACGAGTCAGTATCAGTACAGGCCACCAGCGTGGCAGATTGGTCATGCACAGGAACTACACGCGACATAGTCGCTAATGGCATACCTGATCACGAAGTAGGTACATTCCCTAATGCCGATAACCCAAATACTATTTCTGAACAATCAGTAAATGAAAGCTACACACTTGAGCCTGTAGAAACAACACAAGCAACCATGCTTGGTGGCCCTCGTGGAATGATAGGTGTTGTACTTAACGGCATTAAAATAGACGCCGGCACAGGCGGAAGTTGCGATGATTCAGGCACCGATTGTGATTTAGGCGACAACAGCGGTAATTGGAATATAGAAGCTTTAAGCCAAGACACGTTTAGTTTTGGAACAGACGACAACAATGCACACGTACAACCCGATGGCACATATCATTATCACGGTATGCCTGAAGGCTTTGTCACACTGCGAGGTGGCAATAGCTCCACTATGACTCTAATAGGCTGGGCAGCAGATGGCTTTCCTATATATGCACGTTACGGCTATGCAGACTCAAATGATGCAACTTCAGCGCTAACCGTAATGACCGGTAGCTACCAACACATAACATCTGTAAGCGCAAACCGCCCTTCTACCGATATATACCCATTAGGTACATTTGCACAAGATTGGGAATACGTAGCAGGCTCTGGTGATTTAGATGAATGTAATGGCCGCGTTGGCGTAACACCTGAGTTTCCTGATGGGATATACCACTACTACGCAACAGACACTTACCCGTTTTTTCAACGCTGCGTTAAAGGCGAAGTTTAATTAGGAGTAAGTTATGCCTTATATGAAAAATTATCTGTTAAGTGTGACCACATTGGGCTTATTGAGCACATCAACATTAGCAAACGCTCATTTAATGGTTGCAGAGCACGGTACGCTGAATTTTGTTGATAATAACGTGTTTATTGTACTTTCAATCCCTATGTCGGCTTTTAAAGGGGTTGATGAAAACAAGGATGGCAAAGTGTCAATAATTGAGTTTAACGCTCATAAAAAGCTAATAACTAAGCGAATTAAAAAGAACGTTTATTTAGCGGATCATCAATATAAATTTACTATTGACGGACTTTTGCTAAACCCAGAAGCGTCTCATAAACATAAAAGCGACAATATAGACCAAGTAACCATTACTGGGCGCTACTCTTTGCCTAGTAAACTAACCAAAGTTAACTTTAACGTTAAGCTATTTAGTAACAATGAGCACAAGCAGCACTATCAAATTACAGCGACTAATAAAACGCAAAAGCTAACTCATCAATTTGAGCTATCACCAACGTCGCCCTTTAGTAAGGTGTTTTAAAAAATTAAATTTTTATTTTAAAGGTATTGTTTGTCCCTGAAAAAAAATGTTATATTTGTTTCATAGGATGCACCATAAATGATAAGGACTGTCATGTTTAATACTTCTACAAATACTAATACCCCATTAAAATTACTTGAGCGTATGCAAAATAGTAAAAATGACTTTAATATTGATTTTAAAGTCTCAGTATTCGACCAATTTGGTAATAAATACTCTGGTATTTTTGATTCATTAGATTCTAATTCAAGCCTCCTAACCTTGATTGATAGCTCAGATGATATTACTTTTTTCAACATGAAATACATCACTCATTTAATTCTGCACGATTCTAGTACCCACTCTAATTTCATTGCAGGAAACTTACCTCAAAAAAATAAAAATAATAAAGAGCTAATTAACATAGATGAGAAAACAGATTTAATAAAAGAAATGTTAAACAAAAACTACTCTTTAGAATTTGAATTTAAATATGATGGATTCGATAAGATAAATAAAACTGAAACAGAAAACATTTCAACTTTGTTAGATTTTTTAACTGAAAATATAAAAGATTTAGCTAGTGATGATTTTTTTATGTCTTCACTAAAAAAAGTAAAAGAGTTTCATTTTCATGATAAAAAAGATGTTAAATTTTCTATGAGACTTTCTGGAGCAGAAATTTACATTACTATGGATTTTAATCAACAACTACCGAAAAACATTAATAACTTAATAGAGAAAGGTTTCAATAAAGTATTGTAACCAATTATATATTTTAACCTGTCAAATATAAAGGAATGACAATGGGACTTAAAGAGAAAAGAGCTGCAAGAGAATTTCAAGAAAATCGTCTAGATTCTTTGAAAAAACAAATTTTTAAAGCAGCTAAATTTGAATTCGAAATCGATGTTAACTGGGATACGATTGCTATAGATGATTACGCTCATTTATTTGATCAAACTTGGCCTTTGGTATACTTTGAGCCAACTATCAAAGCTTTCAAAGAGTTATGCTCGGATGACTTGTCTCAAGAAGCTATTCAAGAAGATTTGAAAAAAATAATTATACAAAATTACGGTGATGTACATAACGCAAACAACTTTGCTACTTATAATAAAGGTGTACTGACATTAAACCACTCTCCAATTTTGAATGCGGCCAATCAAGTAGATGATCGCGCATATTCTATTCAAAATGCTATAGAAAAAGAGCTATAATTAAGTTTGTATAAGAGGTGTTACTTAACACCTCTTATTTTCGGATTTTTAGGAAAGTAATGCTCTTGTTGCTGCTCACATAAACTAAACTCACGGGTGTTTTTATATGGCAACTTCATAAAGCCCGCAACACCCACGTCCGTAATATTTACCGCGTATTGCATTAGTTTATTTAGCAAACGTTTAAACTCAACCTCTTTGCTCGAATCGAGTAAGCGGTAGTAATGGTGAATCTTCATTCTGTCCGGCAGTGCTTCAAAAATAATACACCCCGTATGATGAATTTGGTTAAGCTCAAATACGCATTTAATAACTTTTTTAGGTAGCTGTAGTTGCTCATCAGGGTCTTTACCGTCTTCAAAGTATGAATGCGGGCGGGTTATGTCGTTTGCTTTCATGCTTACAACTTCGTATTCAAGCTCTGGTAGGCTATCAAACTTAAATGCACCGGTGCCATCTCGCTCTAACTGAATAGTTTTACGGGCATCAAACAAACAACACTTAAATAACCCTTTTTGATTAATCGCTTGCGCAAGCATCACTGTGTTATTAATCGCATCACTAAACGCATCACCCAATGATTCGTCATGCATAATTAAAGATGATTCAACAAACATTGACTCATCCTTCCAATGAAAACTAAGCCCACCTACTACAGGGTACTTAGCTAATCGGCTTATTGATGCCAAAAATGCTTTTTCGGTATCGCCTGTATCAAACAAAAACTCTTTATAATAGCGGTCAAGTTGCGCGTCGTTTATATCTAGTAATTGCTTGTTATGATCGGCTTGGCGTAAAAACTGTTTTCGTGAACTATATACCACTGTGTCGGGCTGCTCGTCGTTGCCATACCAAAAAGGAATATCTGCTTTTCTTTGTTTTTTATCAAGCTCAGGTAAATACATTTTGGCCATAGTTGTAATGTTACGCATAAAGTAATCACCAGCACCATCACGTATGGCCTTACTTTTTGACAACATGCCATCAATCACCTTAGCCAGCTCTTTTGGGAGCCCTAAGCTGCTTGCAGGGATGGCTTGCGCACCAAAGCGGCACGACTGCGCCGACGCTAACGCATACAACGTAGCGGCTACACCTTGTTCGTCAAATCGTGGGGATGATTGCTCCCCCGACATTTGCGCTTCACCAATAAAGTACACATCGCCCATACGCGCATTCGTTGTGCTTAAATCGCCCGACATTAAATCCATAAAGTTACTGGCAACAGGGTTACCATCACTATCAAGCTGTGCATACACAGAGCTGCCCCAATCCACTAACGAAAGCGCATTAGTGTTTGCATCCCAAACAAGGTTTGAAGGTTTTATATCGCCATGCACTATAGGTTGTGGGCTAACGCCGTTTTTGTGACTACGTAAATCAATTAATACATTCCGTAACCTAACAGCTAGCGCCATTATTTGCGCGGCACTAAAGCGCCCTGTTTTAAGCGATACTTTTTCAAGGTCCTCTCCAATGGCGCGAGCCATCATTAAAATCCCTTGTTTTTTAATTCGCTCAAATGCATAAAAGGTAGGCACTAAGGGGTTATTAATTTGCGAAAGCATATACGCTTCGTCTTCTAGGCGGTCGCGTACACTTTGGGCAAGTGTAATACGCGAAAACTTAAATACCCAAGGTAAGCCGTTATCGTCATCACCTGCAAACACAAAACCAAAAGCACCCGAGCCAATCATTTCAACGTTTTTGTAGCCCAGCAGTGTTAGCTGCTTAATACAAATATTAAGCCACTGGCGGTGTTTTTTAGCATCGCGGTGCGAAAGCAAATAAACAGATTGCTCTTCGTTAATGTAAAAATTGCGGATTTCTTTGGCTTTCAATACGGGCTCTCTGTCTTGTTAGTGTTATACAGTCATTTAAAGCACTCGATTATTAGTTTTATGTAATAAGATTACAATAGCGTGCGGCGTAGTTTTTAAGTTACCCATCTTTACTCACCCCTAAATAATTACAAATAACCAACAAATGTAGCATCCAATAAATTATCTAAGCCGTATTTAACATAGCTGCATTAATAACAAATACATTAGATAGGGATTTTAGTCATGAGAACATTAGCAATTTTAGCGCTAGGCACTTTGTATAGTGGTTATAGCTATGCAAACATAGAAAAATTAACCGTTTATGGTCACAGAGATGGGCTAATTGGTGAGTCAATCAGCGCATCTAGTGGTATTATTGGTCAAGGTGAAATTCAGCAGCGCCCAATGTTAAGAAGCGCCGAAATGTTAGAGTTAATCCCAGGTATGGCGGTCACTCAACATAGCGGCTCTGGTAAAGCTAATCAGTACTTTATTAGGGGGTTTAATTTAGATCACGGCACCGACTTTGCCACCAGCATAGATGGCATGCCAATTAATATGCGCAGCCATGGCCACGGACAAGGTTACACCGACCTAAACTTTATAATCCCTGAGTCTATTTCAACTATTAACTATCAAAAAGGCTCATATAGCGCAAGCCAAGGTGACTTTTCAACCGCTGGTAGTGCTCAATTTCAACTTGCTGATAACCTAAAACATCACCAAGTTGAACTCAGTATAGGAGAAGATAATTATAGACGCGCTGTTGTACTGGGATCTACTAACATTGCAACAGGTAAGCTAATTGCAGCGGCAGAATGGCAAGGCTATGACGGCCCATGGGATGATATAAACGAAGATGTAAATAAAAAGAATGCCCTACTGCGCTATGTTGGTAAAGCTTTTGATGGTGACTTATCAATAAGTGCCATGGCATACGACAATACATGGAATTCAGCAGATCAAATTCCACAGCGCGCTATATCACAAAATTTAATTACTCAATTAGGCTCTCTTGACACCACACTTGGCGGTAGCTCTAGCCGTTATAGCTTATCGAGTAACTGGCAGGGCGAGCATATAAAAGCCAGCGCTTATGTAATTAATTACGATTTAAACCTGTATTCTAATTTTAGTTATTTTTTAAATGATCCAATTAATGGCGATCAGTTTAATCAGCAAGATAGCCGAAATATTTATGGAACAGATATAAGCTACCAGTTTGAAACCAAAACATCAGATATAAACATACAACATACCGTAGGTATTGAGCTTCGCCACGACGACATAGATAACGTAGGGCTTTATAACACACAAGCAAGAGAGCGACTTAGTACGGTTAGGCAAGATGAACTAAAGCAAACGAGCTACTCAAGCTTTTGGGAGTCTAAACTTTTACTTACTCCAAAACTTGAAGCAACCGTTGGCGTTAGGTACGACTATTTTGATACAAACGTGACTAGTATTACCGCCGTAAATTCAGGAAAAGCAAAGGATGATTTAGTAAGTTTTAAAGGGAGTTTAAATTACCGTTTTACAAATTTAGTAGCTGCATATGCTAATTGGGGACAATCTTTTCATTCAAATGATGCGCGCGGATCTACTATTAATATTGACCCTGTTACCGGTGAGCAAGCAGAGCAAGTTGACTTATTAGTTAAAAGTGAAGGCGCTGAAATAGGCGTCCGATTTGCTGATGAGCAAAAGTTTAATCTATCAGCTGCACTTTGGTGGCTAACACTCGACTCAGAGCTTTTATTTGTTGGCGATGCGGGTAACACAGAACCAAGTGATGCATCTAAACGTTACGGATTAGAAATAAGCGCTTATTATTGGATTAACGACAGCTTTAGTATCGACGCAGAAACCTCGTTCACGCATTCACGTTTAGATATTAATGACAATAATCATTATATAGAAGGTGCTGTTCCTGTTGTTGCAAGTACAGGTTTAAATTGGCACTTAAGTGAGCAATGGCAGTCATCAGTTAGAGTTCGCCATATTGGCAAACGTACATTAACTAGCGATGGTGACGAGCGTTCGGAGCCTTTAACAGTAGTAAATAGCGCAATTAGCTATGAGCAGACTCACTGGAAAGTAAACTTTGAATTACTTAACTTATTTAATAGCACCGACCACGATATAGATTACTATTATGCATCGCGTTTACCTGGCGAATCAGCACAAGGCGTTGAAGATAACCACTTTCATCCAATAGAGCCAAGAACAGCGCGACTAACATTAAGCTTGTTATTTTAGTATTCATTGAGATTTACAGTGGTACTGTATATAAAAACAGTACCACTGTAAAACATACCCTTAGCCAATAAGTATCTTAGTAATCAATCCGATGCCTCAACAAGCTGGCTGATGTTACTCAACAATGCGAAGTTGATTTATTGAGTTAACAGCAACATGTGTTTGATAGTAATATTTATTGGTTTTTCTGCCTTTACTTAAAAAATCGATAGTTACCCGCTTCGCTTCACCTGTTACTTCAATTGTTTTACCTATAAAAAATGTGTTGGCTGATTGTCCGTATTTTTCGGTGAGTTTAGCAGCTACTTTTGAATCAATTGAAATTGTAATAGCACGTCGATCACGATAGTCAGCTTCAGTATTTAAAAATACGTCACCGTACTGAGAGCCTGCAGTTTTAATATAAAACTGAAATGTACCGCTAACACCTTGTGGCGCGCTCTGCTCCGAAAGAGCTATTAAATTCATATTAGCAATAGTGCCTTCGCCAAGCGCCGGTAAATATTGTACAGAGCTGCAAGCACTAAGTGTTAATACACTTAAAAGAGTAAGGTATTTCAAGATATAACATCCTTTTTTATAAGTAGATGTTAATATTAACATTTATATATTTTAA
>NZ_JACJDN010000010.1:0-20319 GCF_014163565.1 Pseudoalteromonas sp. SR45-5
CTTGGTGAACATTATTATAAACAAAAGAGGAACTCAGCTATGGTTTGTTTATCAATAAAAATAAATAAAAAACGAGTTAACCTACAGGCTCATTATTTTTCGAACATCGAGGATATTTATGGAAATTGAATATATTTGGGGTGTTTTAGCGGTTATTGCAGTTTTATTTATATTAATATTTGGTAACTCAATACCTAAGCATGGCAGCGTAACTGAAGGTGATGTTATTGTTGCTTTAAAATCAGGTCATAAAGTTAGAGCAATAAAATATTATAGATCTGTTCATGGTGTAAGTTTGAAAGAAGCTAAAGATGCTATTGAAAAAATAACTTCAAAAACATAAAAACATGCCCTGAAGTGAGGGCCAAATAAAACTCAGCCATTAATTGCAAGTTTTAAAAGGGGTGAGCCTCTTCGTTTTCCACCACCTAAATACAACCCTTATCCATTTGAATACCAGCGATCTAATAATAAATTGCGCTATCCCACTTATTTTCACTTCAGCGATATCATCAAACGCGCGCAATATCCCTTAAAACCAATACCCTAAAAAAATTAATTATGGGAGGTCCTGTAGTCAAATAACAATACTTTAGTAAACGCTAGTTCATATTGCGTGACGTAATATCCATACAGAATTTTAAGTTAAACATACGTTCGTGCAGCGTTCCCATTTTTATTTGACTCAATTTATTGGATATTCTTTTTATGAAATTAAAGTTATTTATCGCAATTATTTTTAGCACTTCGATGTCGTCTTACGCGACAGAAGCAGTAGATAAAACGGAGTTTTCATTCGAAGACTTAAAAGCCCTAGCAAAAGCCTCAGCCGAAAAGCCTTATACGCCAACTAAGGTGCCAGCGCCGGAGTTAATCGATAAAATTACGTATGACGAACACTGGAAAATACGCTTTAAAGAAGATGAAACCTTATACCCAAGTGGAAAAAAGGCGCCCGTACAATTATTTTACCCTGGCCGATATTTTCCTGAGCCAGTAAGTATTTACATCAGAGATGATAAAAATCAGGTTCAAAATGTACCTTTTAGTAATGACGTTTTTGATATGCCCGATAATAGCCCAGCTCACGATCTCCCAGAAGGGTTTGGATTTGCAGGCTTTAGAATAATGCGCCCAGATATGAAACCCGATTGGATATCTTTTTTAGGCGCGTCTTATTTTCGTACCGACGGCCCAGAGGGGCAATATGGACTCTCGGCCCGAGGTATCGCGATTAATACGGGCATGAATCAGCCAGAAGAATTTCCGCGCTTTTCTGCATTTTGGATTGGCCCCGCAGAGAAAAAAGGTGAAAGTGTGTCTGTTTGGGCATTGCTTGAAGGGCCTTCTATCACTGGTGCTTATCGATTTGGTTTAAGTAAAGATAACAAAGAAGCCAAAGGCCATATTACCTCTGTAACGGCTAATTTGTATATGCGCGCCGATGTTGAACGCTTAGGCGTAGCACCGTTAACCAGTATGTATTGGTACTCACAAAAAGATAAAACAGAAGCTAAAGATTGGCGCCCAGAAATTCACGATAGCGATGGCCTTGCGATTCACACAGGATCGGGTCAATACGTTTGGCGCCCATTAAATAATCCTCAGTCGGTGTCAACCAATAGCTTTATTGATGAGAACCCAAAAGGGTTTGGTTTAATCCAAAGAGATCGTGACTTTAATAACTACCAAGACGACGGCGTATTTTACAATAAGCGTTCATCAGCGTGGATTAAACCTACTGGCGATTGGGGCAAAGGCGCAGTTCAGTTAATCGAAATTCCTACAAAAGATGAAACGTTCGACAATATTGTTGCCTACTGGGTGCCCGAAAAAGAGGCGCGCAAAGGCGACGAGTTTACCTTTTCTTATGATATTGAATGGCGTCCACTCGATCCAAAATCAAAAACGCTTGCAAGCGTTGTAAATACTCGCCAAGGCTTAGGCGGAATTCCCGGCCAGCCTATTCCTGAAGGCGTTAACAAGATGGTGATTGATTTTGAAGGTCCAGTATTTAAAGGCTTAGATAACAAAAGTGGTATAAAGCCGATTGTTGAAGCCAGCAACGGTGAAATATTAGAACCTATTGGAGTTTATCCGGTAGTTGGTACAAACCAATGGCGATTAGCGTTTGACTACAAACAAGCTAACAACAATCCGGTGAACATACGCGCGTATTTAGTTGATAAAAATGATGAAGCTATAACTGAAACATGGGTAAGTGATGCAAAGGTAACGATTAAATAAGACCTTAAATAAGCATTAAAGTAAAACGGGTGGCTATATTTTGCTTTTCTGTCAATTATAGCCACCATAATGTCTATTAAAACGCCAATCAAAACACCATTAAAACTCCCTTTTATATCCCACGTAAAATACAGTAATCGATTGAATCAAAATATGAACTCGGCTATGGTTTGTTTATCAATAAATATAAAAAAACGAGTTAACCTGCAGCTTATTAGCTGTTTCGAGGGATTGTATGTTTTTTTTGAGTAAATTATTTTGTTGGGAGCGAGGCCGACAAAAATCAGGCTACGATAAAATGTTGATTTGTGGTGCTACGTGGCCAATTAAATTTGATACATATTTGCTTAAATTCCCACAAGGAAGTGAAATAGCACCACACACAGACAAAGTTGAATCTGGTAAACACTATCGGTTGAATATAGTGCTTAAAAAAGCAGATTTGGGTGGTGAGTTTATTTGTAGTAATCCGATATTTGAAACAAAGCGGGTTAAGCTATTCCGTCCTGATGTAAGTGAGCATCAGGTATCAAAAGTTATAAAAGGTAATAGATATTTACTCAGCATTGGGTGGATAAAAGGGAGCGCTAAATGCTAGATTTAAGACCTAATTGTGAATGTTGTGATAAGAATCTACCTGCAAAGTCCACAGAGGCTTTTATTTGTTCATTTGAATGCACATTTTGTTCTGGCTGTGCTCAAACGTTATTAAATAACGTGTGCCCAAACTGCTCAGGTAATTTGGTTCAGCGGCCAATTCGCCCTTTGGCTGCACTAAAAAATTACCCAGCATCGACTAAACGGGTATTAAAAAAAAGTGTTTGTGCGCCAAGCACATAAGAACACAAAGTATAATAATTATATTTCTGGGTATGGAGATCTGATGAGAAAATCCTTTGAATTTACTATTAAGTCAATCAAAGTTAAAATAATTAACACTTGGTTTAGTGGTGCTAAATTATATGTGAATGGTGACTTACGAGATACTGACAAAACTTTGTTAGCTATTAGGAATAATACTTTACTATCTGCAAATTTAGGTGAGTTGGGTGTTCTAGAAATCAAGCCATTATCGGGTTTAATTACCGTCGAAATGGATGCATATTTGGTTAATGGTACAAACATTCAACATGTATATAGCTCACATAAACGCCTTAGCCTAAAAGAGCAAAGGGCAGCCCGATAAAGCTACTTTAAATAACGTATATTCCTGCATTTACCTGCCTTCAGTAATAACCTCCAAATGACTTTGAGGAGGTTTAAGCCCCTAAGCATACCAAGTTAATATACTTGGTTTACTCGATTACCTTAAATCACTCACACTCTTTCACATAAAGTAAAAGCGCGCTGTACATTACACTGAGTGCCTTTGTTACATCGCCGTCTATAACCGCTTCTGCTGGGTGATGGCTTATACCGCCAGGGCTGCGTATAAACAACATGCCAACGGGGCAAATTGGAGCGATTGCCATTGCATCGTGCCCTGCGCCTGAGGCAAGTGAAGGCGATGCTTGGTTATTGAGTTTACATGCGCTTGAAAACAAATGCTGAATAGTGGTGTCGCACGCTACGGCATCGGCGGCATGCGTCCATTGCCAATCAAGCGTTAAATTGCGTTTGCTTGCTATAGATTGAGCGCTGCTTTGTATGGCGCTTAGTAAATTAGCCAGATCGGTATCGCTTTGTGCGCGTGCGTCTAGGCTTATGGTTGTTTTACCTGCGATCACGTTTGTAGCCCCAGGGCGAGATTGTATTTGCCCTACGGTGGCAACTTCACCATTTTTAGCATTACTTGCTAGTTTTTCAATTTCGATTACTAATTCGGCGCAGCCTGCTAACGAATCCTGACGTAAATTCATAGGCGTAGTGCCTGCATGACCGCTTTGGCCAGTTAGGGTAAGCATGGCGCGTTTTGCCCCTGCAATAGCCGTTACTACACCAAGCGCCTGATTAACCGATTCGAGCACAGGACCTTGCTCTATATGAGTTTCCCAGTAACCTAGTAACTCGCTTTTATTTAGTGCGGCTTTTACGTAGTCGTTGGGGTTTAAGCCAAAATCGAGCATGGCTTGGCGCATAGTTATGCCGTTTGTATCTTCAATGTTTAGCCACTGTGGGTCAAATTCGTTAGCGAGTGCTTTTGAGCCAATTAAAGTAGTGGCAAAGCGGGTACCTTCTTCATCGCAAAAGCCCACTACATCTAAATGAAAGGGCAGGTCGAGCTTTAACTTATGTGCAAGCGCTGCAATTTCTATCCCCAGTAGTACACCTAAAATACCATCAAACGCACCTGCGTTTGGTACGGTGTCGAGGTGCGATCCTATAATTAAACGTTTAGCATGTGGGTTTGATGATTTTAGTCGCCCCCAAAGGTTGCCCACTTCATCTTGCCACGATTGCATGCCTGCCTCAACCATCCACGATGCAGTAACGGCGTTACACTCTTTGTGCTCTTTTGATAAGTACACGCGGTGAATACCGCCTTGCATTTGCGATAGTGCGCTGAGGGTTTTACAGCGAGATAAAGCGCGTGTTGCGTATTCATCAGCAAGTTCTTTGTCTAATAAAGGGCTGTGTTGTGGGCTTACAATCGTCATGCTAAATCCTTTTTTTATTTATAGTGAGCAAGGGCGGCAATGGCGGCTTCGCCTTTAGGGCCTTTGTAACCGTTGGCATGTAAGCAGGCATCTAGGCTTGCCAATGTTTGTAATACGGCATCTTTACGGGCGTTGTAACCCATGGTGCCAATACGCCAAATTTTGCCATGCAGCGGGCCAAACGAGGTGCCAATTTCTATTCCAAAATCGGTTAGCATTTGCCCGCGTACGTGATCGGCATTAATGCCCTCGGGTATATACACACCCAGTACGTTGTTCATTTTATGCGTTAAATCGCCAAATACATTTAAGCCCAGTGCTTGAATGCCTGTTAGCATGGCATCGCCATGTAATTTGTGGCGCGCTACGCAGTTATCCACGCCTTCTTCAATAACAATGCGGGCGCATTCTGAGGCGCAATACAGCATGCTGGTGGCTTCGGTATGATGATTAAGGCGCTCTTCCCCCCAGTAATTCATGATCATACTTAAATCAAAGTAGTTTGAGCGTACAAAGGGCTCGGTGCCGTCGGTATGCTCCGCTGTACGAATACCCGCCTCTACTTTTTTACGTTTTTGGATCCAATCAGCGCATTTGTCGCTCAGTGTTAATGGCGCTGATCCAGAAGGTCCGCCTAAACACTTTTGCAGACCAACAGAAAGTGCATCGAGTTTCCATTCATCGGCAGGAAGTTCGTTACCCACAATGGAGGCGGTAGCATCACAATAAAATAGTACATCGTGCTTTTGGCAAATATCGCCAATATGCTCAAGAGGTTGGTTCATGGTGGTGGATGTATCGCCTTGTACCATAGCAAGTACATGGGGTTTTACATCAACAATGGCTTTTTCGATTTGTTCTGGCGTAAACACTTCGCCCCACGGTACTTCTATTGTGTGCACCTTTGCGCCAACGCGTTCTGCTATTTCAGCAAGTAGGTGGCCAAAGCGCCCCATAATTGGCACAAGGACTTTATCGCCTGGGCGTAAAATTGAGCATAATACGGCTTCAATACCCGCGCGCGATGTGCCATCTATTAGCATGGTCCATTCGTTTTTGGTTTTAAAAATTTCGCGGTAACGTGCCATGGTTTCGTTCATAAAACCGGTCATTACTGGGTCGTATTGGCCTATAAGCTGCGCCGACATAGCACGTAAAACACGAGGGTCGGCATTAATTGGGCCTGGTCCCATTAATAAACGCTGTGGTGGGTTTAAGGTTTGAACTTGCGTGTTATTAAACATATTTTAGGCTCCCAGAGTCTGAATAAGCATGCGTATGCCGGTTATCATTAAGACAACGGCAAAGGCGCGTTTTAGTTGTTTTTGATCCAGCTTGCTACCAATTTTTACGCCAATAGGCGCAAATAAAATAGTCAACGGAATAATAAGAAAAAAGGCAGGGAGGTTAACCAACCCCCACGTACCTAGGGGAGCATCGGTTGGCGTTGTGCCAATACTTAATAAGGTAATAACGCCTGGTAGTGCAATCAATAAACCAAAAACGGCCGCAGTACCTACTGCAACATGGGCGCGTACATTAAATGCGTTTAGCATAGGTACGCCAATAGTGCCGCCACCTATGCCAATCATTACCGACAAACCACCTACAATACTTGCCATAACCCCTTGACCAAATTTTCCTGGCAGTTGTTTTACAAGCGCGGGTGCGCCGGCTCTAAATAGCATGTTTAAACTGACTAAAATAGCAATACAGGCAAACATAAGTACCAGTGCATTACCGCGTATTGAGTGCGCTAAGTAGCTGCCTACAACGGCCATAACTAAAATAAATGGTGCCCAGTATTTTATTAGCGCAAGGTCAATATTCCCTTTGCTATGATGCGAGCGAATAGATGAAAGCGAAGTAGGTACTATGGTTGCAAGTGATGTAGCGGTGGCTATCATCATTGCCGACTCTGGGCTTACGCCAAAACCTTGCAGTAAAAAATACAGCACAGGGACGATAACAATACCGCCGCCTACACCAAAAAGTCCTGCTAAAATACCGGCAAAAATACCGGTTGCTATTAAGGCTACTATAATTGGCCATTGATTTATTATTTCTGACATTGTGTTCCTGCTGTAGTTACTGTTGCACGTCCATCTGAACGAGGATCTGTTGCAGCTTCAAGGCTTGTAGGTGTATCTAAAATAGCCCCAGCGTGCCCCATCATTTCGTTATTATTATCAACGCTTACCCAATCGTGGTCACGTTGATTTAATTCATGTTCTATATGAAAAACTAACTCTTTTTCAATTTTTAAATTTGTACTCGTATCGCCCCATGTTCGTCCAAGTAACCAACGAGGGTCGCTAATTGCTTGTTTTATAGATTTATTTCGCCACGCGTAGCCTGCAAAAACAGTGGCTTGAGTTTGTGGCTGCCCTTCACCGCCCATTGTTCCGTAAGCAAGTCGACGACCATCGCTAAACTTTGCCAGTGCTGGGTTAAGTGTATGAGCGGGCTTTTTATTTGGAGCAAGGGCGTTGGTATCTTGATTGTTTAAACTAAAGCTTAAACCACGGTTATTCCACACAAAGCCGCCTTCACTCATTAATATTCCGCTGCCAAATTCCCAGTAAATGCTTTGAATAAAGCTGACTAATTGCCCGTTTTTATCTCTGGCTGCCATCCACACAGTATCGCCAGGCTCTGCGTTAAATGGCCATTTTTTGGCTTTACTCATATCAATATTATTAGCAAGTTCGCTTAAGCGATTATCGGTTAGTGCGTTTTTATAATCGTCTCCTAATGCTTCAGGGTCAGCCCAAAGGGTAGGGCGATGGGTAAAGCTTTGTTTAGTTGCCTCAACAATTAAATGTGTCCAGTCGGCATCGGTTTTAGCTAAATGCTTTAACTTATTTACGGCACCAATTATTTGTAGTGAATGCACGCCCTGTGTTGGCGCGGGTAAGTTGTAGCAATCAATACCACTGAGGTTTGCATTTAGCGCAGTAACTACCTCGGCTTTAGTATTTGCAATGTCACCTGCGGTAATTGAGCTGCCTGCTTTTGCTAAGTCGGCGGCAAATGAGTTGGCAAGTGCGCCTTCATAAAATGCGTTTAAACCATGCTTTGCTAGGTATTCAAACGTTGCTGCAAGTTTAGGGTTTTTAAAATGCTGGCCTTCTTGTAAGGGCTTGCCATTGGGTATGTAGAGGTTTTTAAACGCGTCATTGGTATTATTTGCAGCAGCTAGTTTTTCGCAGCCTGCTTGCAAGCTTTTTGTAACGGTAAAGCCCTCGCGAGCAAGTGCAATGGCGGGCGCTAAAATTTTTGACAGTGGTAGTGCTGCGTGCTCATCTAGTTCAAGCGCTTTTTGCCAGCCGCGTATTGTACCCGCTTGAGTTAGTGCGCTTAATCCGCCGCGCTCTGGTATTTGCGTGAGCGAGTTATACGCCGTTGTATTAGTTGCTGCGCGGCCGCAGGCGTCAATAGCGGTAGGCGTTTTTTGGCTTGGGTTATCGATAAGCCAAAAGCTGTCGCCACCAATTGAGTTCATATGTGGATATACAACGCTAATAGCAGCGGCAGCCGCTACCATAGCCTCGGTAGCTGTACCGCCTTGTTTTAGTATATTTATACCCGCCTCTGTTGCCGAAAAATGAGACGCGGTAAATGCAATGTTGTGTGTGGTCATGCCGGTGTGTCCTGTTTAAAGTGTGCAGCTAGGTGCTTAACGCAAGCAAGTAGGCTTTTATCGTTACCGTGGCTCATCATTAATGAAAAACCATACGGATGATCATTTGCTAAATCAGCCAGCGGTAAATGCACTTGCGCTGAGCCACTAAGCCCTGCAATTGCCGAAAGCGTAATAATTTGCATGCGTAAGGCACTTGTGTCGGCGCCTAATTTAGGTGCGGTTGTGGGGGTGGTTGGCAAAAATAAACAGCTGTTTGTATTTAGGTTTTTAGCTATTAGTGTTTGCCATTGGGTTTGTACTTTTAGTGCTTCTTGTTCTTCTTGAACAGTTAGGGCAAGCGCCATATTAAAACGTGCCGCAATTGCTGGAGCAAACTGGGGAAGTTGCCCCGGCAATTGAAGCCAGTCTTTATGCGTTTTTGCGATTGCTCGCCCTTGCAGTACTCTAAAACTATCAGCAAGTTCATTTAATAAGCTGCTGTTAGGTAGTTCAAATTCTTTATGGTGCTTAAAATTAGGCTTGGTTTTTTCAAGCAATTGTTTAAGTGGGGCTTGTAAAACAGGGTCAACGAGTTCAAATAACGGCTCGCAAATAACTAAGGTATCAACGTTATTAATAGCTTGATTTGGTAGCAGTACATTACCTACATCGCTTAATAGCTCGGCGCTTTGGGTAAGCCAACCTATGGTATCAAAAGGCGGAGCCAACGGTATTAGGCCGTCTTTTTCAATCACGTTATGGCTTGGCCTTATGCCATATAAACCACAATAGCTGGCGGGTATTCTAATTGAGCCGCCGGTGTCGGTGCCTAAGCCAATATCAGCTAAGTTAGCAGCAACTGCAGCAGCAGACCCCATACTCGAACCACCGCAAGCATGCCCTTTTAATTTAGGATTTTGCGCAGCGCCATAATGTATATTATTACCCTCTAAGCTATAAGCCAGCTCGTCAGTATGGGTAAAGCCTATAAAGTTACAACCAGCGGTCATGAGCTTATTAACCGAGCTTGCCGTATTTTGAGCCGGTTTAGCTGTTTTAAACCAGTGTGGGTTGCCTGCGCTGTTACGCTCGCCCTTTACTGCAAATACATCTTTTACAGCTAAGCGATTGTTTGCAAGCACTCCAGAGTGGTTTGTTTGCCACAGGGTAGGACCGTGATTGCAAAATATACCTTTGTTGTTTTTTTTATCACTCATTTGCAGCTCATTATTATAAAACTGACCAAGTACTTACTTATTAAGTTAAGAGTGATTAAAAAGCGGGCTGGTTATTATTATTATGAATACCAATTTTATTAAAAACATGATCATTCTATCGGATTAAATAGCGCACTCACTGCGTCATTTTCTTCGCGTAATAATAGATCACTAATTTAATGCAATTGCAAAAGCTCCGCTTTTTAATCGGTAGTTTTGATTTTATAGTGCTTAGACTAAGCAAGAGGAATGCCATAAATTAAAATCCTGTCCAACTGGTCAGGATTTGGTGGGTTGTATGAGATTTGTAAGTGTGGGCTATAAAAATAGTGAGATTAAAATGAGCTAAAACAAACCAATTTGGTGCGCAGATGCACCAAGTTGGTCTTTATTTATATGGTTTTAAGTGCTAAATAAGGGGCGTTTTACTGATGATTAAACCGTTAATATCAGCGTAAACCCAATTGTTAGGTTCAATAGTGGTGCTAAGCATGGTAACAGCTTGGTTTTTATCACCAAAGCCGCGCTTTAAGGTACTACGCGGTGTAGAGCCTAGCGCCATTACAGGTAAGTTCATCGTGGCAAGTATTTCTATATCTCGGCAACAGCCATTTATTATTACGCCTTCCCAGCCATTATTTAGGGCACGCTCAGCCATAATATCGCCTATAAACGCAAAGCGTTTGCTCGCAAACCCGTTTATAACCAATACTTTACCTTCACCATTTTCATGCAATATATCGGCGGCAAAAGAGTTGTCTTCTGGGCAGGTAACGGTAACTACTTTGCCATAAAACGTGGTTTTTTTACCAAAGTGATAAAGGCCGCTGTCTGCTACTTGCACGTTATCGCGATGATCGTCAAATAAATCGGGTGTAGTAAAGGATGTCATGGGTTAAGTCTCACTTTGCTCAGGTATTTTAAGACCAATACCTTTTAAAATTATGTGGGCAATTGATTGCGTAATTTGTGCCACATCGGTTTCGTCGTACTCTAATTTGTTCATTACGAGTAAAACCTCAGCCTGAAAGTCGGCGTAATATTGCGTGGTAGACCAAATAGTAAAGAGCAAATGGTAGGGATCAACCTTATCCATTTTATCAGCGTCCATCCATGCTTGAAGTACATCAACCTTTTGTTTAACCCAAGGGCGGGTATTGGTTCTAAAGTAGTTTTGTAAATAGGGTGCACCGCGCAGTATTTCACTGGCAAATAAGCGAGATTGCATTGGCTGATTTACGGCCAGTATTACTTTGCTTTTAATATAGTTATAAAGCACGGTAGCTGGATCGTCGTTAATTGTGACGTTATCGAGCCCTAAGTTCCAATTAGCTATTATGCGGTCAATCACAGACTCGTACAGACCATCCTTACTTTTAAAGTAATACAAAATATTAGCTTTTGGCACCTGCGCTTCTTTAGCAACCATGCTCATACTTGCTCCGTCGTAACCTAATTGCGAAAACAATTGCTCGGCGGCATCTAAAATTAGTTTTTGGTTTTTCTCGCGTGTGACTTCTTTTTTATTTGGCTTTATTTGTGTGGTCATTATAAAGTTTGCGTGTTTAACGTATTGATTGATTGTAGCTTTACTGACCAAAAGGTCAATTACTAAAAAGGGTGAATGCTAAAAACAAACGAGAGGTTTAAGCTATTAACTTTAGGGTCTGTTGATCTTTGCGGATTAAAATTTGTTCAAACTAGGGGCTATTTAATCACGGCGCGAGATTTGTAACCTAGTGGGCTAAGTAAAAACCGAGCAACAAAGAGTAAGTAGCCCCTAGGAAGAACCCTTTGGGCAGCGCCTGTTTGGCATTAATGCTACGTTATCGCCCATTAATGGGGAGTAACCACACTATATAGGCTCTGCCTTGCCTAAATACCAAACAGACTGCTGCAAATTCAACCTTGAAAGAACAACAGACCCTTATTGTTTAATTAAATAATTACTGTTAGTTTAGTTTCAAATTTACGAGTAGTACTTTTGGATTGGCAAATGGATTTTATAAGCAAAAATAAATGCACGCTTTATGGAGTCGCGGCCATATTACTGTGGAGTTGCTTAGTTGCATTACTACGGGATATTTCTGAGTTGTTTAGCCCCATTGGTGGTGCGGCGGCTATGTATTCTGTCAGTGCGATATTTTTAATTTTGGTTATGGGAGTGCCCAAGTTTAGTGGTTTTTCGAAACGTTACTTGGGAGTAGGTACTTTATTATTTGTAGCATACGAAATTTGCTTGGCGCTTTCTATTGGTATGGCAAACAGCCGTCATCAGGCAATGGAAATGGCGGTTATTAATTATTTATGGCCCACGCTGACTATATTGCTCTCTATTATTATTGGTCGTAAAAAAGTAAGTTACTGGGTTTACCCAAGCATGATCATTGCTTTTTTAGGCGTTGCTTGGTGTATTACGGGCGATCAAAAAATGTCGGTCGATACGCTTGTTACTAACTTTGCTGATAATCCTGCTACTTATTTAATGGCATTAGCTGCAGCGTTTATATGGGCTATTTATTGCGTAGTTACGCAAAAGCTGAGTAATGGTAAAAATGCTATTACGTTATTTTTTACTGTCACGGCAATGAGTTTGTGGGCGCAATATGGTTTTAGTAATGAAGCACCATTAACGTTTTCACTGGGCTCAAGCATAACGTTGCTATTAGCTGGTGTAGTAGTGGGGAGCGGTTATGCACTGTGGAATCAAGCTATTATTGGCGGTAACTTAATGCTTTTGGGAACACTTTCGTACTTTACACCGGTGTTTTCTACTATTATTTCGGCGTTGTATTTATCTATTACGCTGAGTGCTTCGTTTTGGCAGGGGGTTGTACTGGTAACAGTGGGCTCGCTAATTTGCTACTTTGTAACGCGAGAAAAGCCTAAACAACCTCAAATAGCGTCTGCAACATAAGACTAATTTTATTAAAAATAAGCCCTATTATTTTAGGGCTTTTTGTTGCGTGCAGATTATTTTGCATTATTTACCTGCGCTAGTAACTCTATAACTTTTTGTTGACCAAATGTTTGTGCAAATTGCTCGGCTGTTTGACCGGCTTTGTTTTGATGCGCGTTATCGCAATCAAGTGATACGAGTGTTTTAGCTATACTAAATTCACCTCTAAAAATAGCGGCCATTAGCGCTGTGTTGCCACGGTTATCTTCTAGACAGGCATTAGCGCCTAAGTGTAAAAGTGTGTTAACCGTGTTTTTATTACCATGGTAAGTAGCAATCATTAACGCGGTGTAGCCTTTATTGTTGTAGCTGTCGATAGGAATACCGGCATCTACAAATTGCTCTATTACAGCTGTGTCGTTTGTGCGTGCTGCGGCAAAGTAATAAGCAAATAAACTATCGTATTGAGTTTTTGCAGAATGTTGGGTTTCAGATTGCGTACTGGGTGTTTGTGTATCTGATGTATTTTGAGCGTAAACGCTACTGGTAAAGCTCAGAAATAGAGCGACTATAATTAATAAATTACGCATAACAATTGTCTCTTATAAAAGAGGAAGGGTTTATTCCTTCCTCATGATTGTGGTTTAAATAGCTATTTAGTTGGGACTAATTGCTTTTAACTAGTTGCTTATAAGTTAGCGGCTAGTTGTTTAACCATTTTAAGGTCGCCGTTTACAGCTTTAGTTAAGCGTGTACCGTACTCACTATCAGCTTTGTAAAAGTGGCTAAGCATTTTGTGTTTAACACTGCTGTTTTGCACTTTGCCTAAATCGCCTGCTAGGTTATTAATTAGGTTTGTACGTTCTTGCTTGCTAAAACCACGGTATATAACACCTGCTTGCGCGAAGTTTTGCTGCTTTTTAATCGCAGCTTGTTGTACAAAGCCTTTTAGCTCTGTGTTACTTCTACGTGCAATTGGGTTTTCAGCTACGTTTTCTTGGCTTGGCTGGTAGTTCACATTGCTTGTAGTGTTACCAATATTCATTGCGCCGTCTTGGTTGTAGTTAACCACTTCAACTTTTGCACGGTTAATTGGCAGTTGCTGGTGGTTAGCACCTAGGCGGTACATTTGTGTATCAGCGTAAGAAAACATACGACCTTGTAATAGTCTGTCTTCTGATGGCTCAATACCTGGAATAATGTTTGCCGGTGCCATTGCTACTTGTTCCGTAGATTGGAAGAAGTTAGTTGGCATACGGTTTAGGGTCATTGTTCCTACTTTAGTTTCTTTAATGTCTAACCACATTTTTGTTGCATCTAACGGGTTGTAATCAAAGTCATCAAGCTGCGATGGATCAAGCGTTTTAATGTACAGATCCCATTTAGGGAAATTGCCTTTGCCAATTTCGCTGTAAAGGTCGCGTGTTAAGTGTTGGAAGTCTTGGCTTTGCACTTTAGCTACTTCTTTTGCGTCAAGGTTATCAATACCTTGTTGGCTTACCCAATGAAACTTAACGTATTTAACATCGCCCGATTTGTTAATCATTTTGTATGCATGTACACCCCAACCGTCCATTTTACGAAGACTTGCTGGTGTACCGTAGTCGCTGTAAACCCACGTTAGCATTTGTGTAGAACCTGGTTCGTGCGAGAAAAAGTCAAATACGCGGTTAGGATCTTGAATATTATCAACCGGAGATGGTTTTAAAGAGTGAACCATGTCTGGAAATTTAATCGCATCGCGAATAAAGAACACCGGTAAGTTGTTACCTACTAAATCCCAGTTACCTTGGTCTGTGTAAAACTTAGTTGCAAAGCCACGTGGGTCACGCAGTGTTTCTGGGCTGCCTTTTGAGTGAATTACCGATGAAAAACGAACAAATACGTCTGTTTCTTTACCAGCTTGTGCAAACGGTGCTGCAATTGTTAAATCGTCTAGCTCTTTTGATGCTACAAACACACCGTGTGCGCCGGTACCACGAGCATGCACAACACGCTCAGGAATACGCTCACGTGCAAAGCGTTGCAGTTTTTGAATTAGTTGCACGTCTTCTAGTAATACACTGCCACGTTCGCCAGCAGTAATTGAATTTTGGTTGTCGCCAACAGCTGCGCCGTTATCTTTAGTAAGAGTTGTTGCTGCGCTTGCCGGTAATGCCATTGCAAGTGCCAGTGCAGTTAGTGTTAATTTTGTTTTGTTTATTTGAGTATTCATTGTCGACCTCATCTATTTAAAAGTGCCGGCAGTGGTGCAGGCTGTTAATCTGTTAACGATAGTATTAATTTTATTAACTTCGGTAAAACTGATTAATTAGATTGATGTGATTTGTAAAACAGATGAGATGAATTTGCAGATACACTTTTTACATTAATGTAATTTTTTTACTACGACCTTAGTCGCAATATGCTTTTATAAAATTTATTAAATACAAAGGTTTTTAGTTTTATCTGGCGGTATTTTCACCAAGCTGGTGTGTTTTATACTTACAGTGTGTTGACATATTCGCACAATAAAGGGAATATGCTCAACCAGTGAGCTTATGCCCATTGCTGAGTTGCACTAAAAAGTTGCACAATATTAATCGCGCTTAACTCGTTATACTTAAATTAGCTAAACCAAACAGTGTTAATAAGGTGACAAGATGAATACTAATATTGAGCTAGTGATATTTGATTGTGATGGCGTTGTTATTGATAGCGAAATTTTAAGCGCACAAGTACTCATTAATATGCTTGTTGAAAAAGGCGTTGAGATTGACCGCGCTTATGTACAGCAACACTTTTTAGGCTGCAACTTTAAAACAGTAAGCCAAAAAATAGCGGATGCATTTAATGTCACTCTTCCTGAAAGCTTTGAAGGTGACTACCGCGAGGCACTATTAAACGAATTTGAAACCGGACTAACCACGACTGATGGTATAGAAGACGTACTTAACAATTTAGCTGTGCCTATTTGTATAGCTACAAGCAGTAGCCCAGCACGCACCGCAAAAGCGTTGAGCGTAGTGAGTTTAAGTAAGTACTTTAGCGATACGGTTTTTACCAGCAGCGAAGTTAAGCGTGGTAAACCGGCGCCTGATTTATTTTTACATGCAGCTAAGCAAATGGGTGTAAAGCCAGAGCATTGCTTAGTAATTGAAGACAGTAAAGCCGGCGTAAATGCAGGAATTGACGCCAATATGCAAGTACTGCATTACAGCGGTGGGCAACATATGCAAGGCTCTGTTAATCATGTACACAGTGCTTACCCAAATGTTGATCATTTAACGCATTGGCAAGATTTTTTTAGTGCATACCCTGCACTTAAAAAGCAGTAAACACGCAGCTTTTTAAATAAACAAAGTTTTAAACGCGATTTGCTCGCCTTACACACTGACAGGCAAGCAAACGCAAAATATAAATGTAGATGGTTTTGCTTTACTAAAAATAAAACAAAACATGGCAAAAGATCATGCGTTTATAAGCCAAATTATAAAAGGCAAAGTATGTAGGTACTATGCCAATCTGCTTAAATATAGAGTGATTTAACTTGTTAAATTATTCAAATAGTTATGCAGATTGGTATCAAATGCTTTGCTGTTAACAATAGGAAATACCATGGCAACGAGTCCACACACACAAACATTTAAAGATGTAAACGAAGAGCAACTTCCTGTTGCTAATAATAAGCTTCACGGCTGGAAGCATTTTGCAGGGCTATACGCCGGCGAACATGTTGCGGCTACTGAATTTGTTATTGGTGCAACGTTTGTTGCATTAGGCGCTTCAACCATCGACATTCTACTGGGTTTATTAATAGGTAACCTGTTAGCAATGTGTTCTTGGTGGCTGATTACTGCACCCATTGCAGTAGAAACCCGCTTAAGTTTATATAACTACTTAAACAAAATTGCTGGTAACTCAATGACCAAGCTCTATAACTGGGCTAACGTGGTTATTTTTAGTGTTATATCGGCCGCGATGATCACGGTATCCTCCACCGCCGTGCGGTTTTTGTTTGATATACCTGCGCAACTTGATTGGTATCCAAATAGCTTTTGGTTTGTAGCCATTGTTTTAGCTGTTGGCTCCATTGTTGTATTTGTTGCGATGTATGGCTTTTCTACGGTTGCTGACTTTTCAAAGCTGTGTGCGCCGTGGCTATTTGTTATATTTATTGCAGGCTCGTTTGCGTTATTCCCTGAGCTTTCAAATCACGTATTAGGTTCTACCTCTTTAACTAGCTTTAGCGACTTTATGACCATAGGTGACTCCTCCATATGGACGGGCACCAATGCCGATGGTGAAAAGGGCATTGGCCTATTAGAAGTGATTGGCTTTGCATGGGCTGCTAACTCAATAACTCACTTTGGTTTAATCGACATGGCTATTTTTAGATTTGCTAAACGCAAAAGCTATGGTTTGTTTTCTGGTGTGGGCATGTTTTTTGGTCATTACTTAGCGTGGATCTCTGCCGGTATTATGGGCGCAGGTGTTGCGGTATTACTTAAAACAACTATTTCATCACTTGATCCGGGCGATGTTGCATACCATGCATTAGGTTGGACTGGTTTTGTTATTGTAATTATTGCCGGTTGGACTACAGCTAACGCAAACCTTTACCGTGCAGGCCTTGCAGCGCAATCTATATTTGTTAATCAATCACGTGAACGCACCACCGCTATTGTAGGTGTTGTAACCGTAATTATTGCGTGTTTCCCGTTTGTATTTTCTCAAATGCTTCCGCTACTTACATACGCAGGCTTATTAGTTGTACCAGTAGGCGGCATTGTGTTTGCTGAGCATGTGTTATTTCCTAAAATTGGCCTAACACGTTACTGGGCTAAATATAAAAATATTACCCGCAGCGTACCGGCTATAGCATCTTGGGCGTTAGCACTTGTGTTTGGCTTTGGCTTAAACGCAATTGATGTAATGTCGTTTTACTACTTGTTTATTCCTACATGGATTTTCACCATTGTTGTTTACACGCTTTTAGCTAAAAAATACGGCGCTGGTGACGACTACACACAAGAAATTGCAGCAGAAAAACAAGAGCAACGTGATATTAAAGAATATCAAGCAGCTGAGGCTAAAGACATTCCAAAGCCAGTAATTGACAGCTCTGTATTTACAAAAGTACTTAACGCAGTTTCTACGGTTTCACTGGTTATTATTTTCATATTTGCCAGCCAAGTGATGTTTTTCAGTGAAACTATGAGTATGTACAGCGCTAATAAATCGCAATTCGAAATAGCCTGTTTTATTTGTACTGTTATTTATTTTGTTACTGCGTACTGGTCGTTAAAACGCCATAAAGTACTCAACACAGCATCGTAATACAGTATCGTAATTTATATTTTATCTTTGTTTAGTAAGGTCACACCATGACACAATACCAACACACTGACGCTCTAGTTACAGGGCTAAACCAACAGAGCTTGGCTCAATTACCAAGCCATGTTGATACACCAACCTACGACCGTAGCGCAGTTAAAGCCGGTATTGTACATATTGGTGTGGGCGGTTTTCATCGTGCTCACCAAGCAGTGTATGTCAACGAGCTTTTAAAAACTCCGGGCTCTGAGCAATGGGGTATATGTGGTGTTGGCCTTTTAGAGGGTAACCGTGGTCTGCGTGATATTTTAAAGCAGCAAGATTACCTTTACACGCTTACTGTTAGACACCCAGACGGTACAATAGATAACAAAGTAATTGGCTCAATGATCGACTTTTTGTTTGCTCCAGAGGACAAACAAGCGGTAATTAATAAGCTAGCGCACAGCGATACTAAAATTGTGTCGCTTACTATTACCGAAGGCGGTTACAACTTTAACCCTGCAACGGGCGAGTTTGATTACAGTAATCCAGATATTATTAACGACATTAATAACCCGAACGACCCAATTACAGCGTTTGGCTACATTACTGCTGCATTAAAACTTCGTAAAGAGCAAGGCCTAGGCGCGTTTACAGTACAGTCGTGCGATAACATTCAGCACAACGGTAACGTAACACGCAAAATGCTTTTAGCCTTTGCTACAGAACAAGACAAAGACCTAAGCGAGTGGATTGAGCAAAACGTATCGTTTCCAAATGCGATGGTTGACCGTATTACACCGGTATCTAAAAAGAGTGATATTGATTATGTGGTTGATGCATATGGTGTTAGCGACGAGTGGCCAATTACCTGTGAGTCGTTTACACAATGGGTAATAGAGGACACATTTAGTGACTCTCGTCCAAATTGGGATGTTGTTGGTGCTCAGTTTGTTACTGATGTAACGCCTTATGAAACCATGAAAATACGTTTACTTAATGCAGGGCATTCTGTACTTGGTTTATTAGGTTCAATCCATGGCTACGGCACTATTGACGAAACGGTATCGGATGAATTATTTGCCACATACCTACGTGCTTTTATGGATAAAGAAGTAACCCCAAATCTTGAACCACTTGAAGGCATTGACCTTGAAAGCTACAAAGATACGTTAATAGAGCGTTTTGCTAATCCTAATATTAAAGACAGCCTAGCGCGTATCTGTAGTGAAAGCTCAGCTAAACTGCCTAAGTTTTTAATTGCCACAATTAACGAAAACCTAGTACAAGGTCGAGATGTATCACTGGCTACGCTTGTTATTGCTACTTGGTGTTTATACAGCGATATAGGTTTAAGTGAAAACGGCGAGCAACTTGAAATTCAAGATGCTATGCACAAAGAGCTTAATTCTTACGCGCAAGAGACTCAAACTAGCCCGATTGCATTTTTAAAGTTAACGAGCTTGTTTGGTAAGCTTGAGCATAACGAAACGTTTACTGCTGAATATAAAAAGTCGATTGCTGCGTTGTATGCACCTAATAGTAAAATTAAAGCCATTATGCAGGCTGTACTTGATCAAAAGAGTAACTAATTATGAGCATTTTAATTAATCATAAATCTGGCGAAAACGTAAGTGTTAGCTGCTTTGGCGAAGTGCTGTGGGATTGTTTTGATTCAGGTAAACGCTTAGGTGGCGCGCCACTTAACATGTGTGTACGTATTAACTCACTTGGCATTAAAGCCGACATGATCAGCGCTGTTGGTAACGACGAGTTAGGCGCTGAGTTACTAGGCGAAATTACTAGCAAAGGCGTAAGCTGCGAATACATTGCTATTAATAGTGACAAAAAAACTAGCACGGTTGAGGTAACGCTCGACAGTGGTGGCTCTGCAAGTTATGAAATAGTGGCAGACTCTGCGTGGGATAATATAGCGCTTACCGATGAGTTACTTAGTAAAGTTAAAAGTAGCGATGTATTTGTATTTGGCAGCCTAATTGGGCGAAGCGAAGCGTCTTTAGCAACATTAAATCAACTAGTTGATGTAGCAAACTTTAAAGTATTTGACGTAAATCTACGTGCACCGCATTACAAGCTAGAAACACTTGTAGATTTAATGAATAAAGCAGACTTTATTAAGTTAAACGATGAAGAGCTATACGAAATTGCAAAAGCGATGGGTTGTAAGTTTCATTCGCTTGAACAAAATTTAGCGTTTATAGCACAGCAAACAAATACCGATTACTTATGTGTAACCAAAGGTAGCCACGGTGCTTTATTAACAATCAAAGGCGAGAATTTTTATAATTCAGGTTATTTAATTAGCGTAATTGACACTGTTGGCGCAGGGGATTCGTTTTTAGGTTCGTTAATTTATCAGCTTTGTAGCAACGACGACGCGCAATATGCCGTTGACTTTGCATGTGCCGTTGGAGC
>NZ_JACJDN010000110.1:0-8471 GCF_014163565.1 Pseudoalteromonas sp. SR45-5
CAGTAGGCTTTATTGCATACCAGCAGTGGAAGCTTAATGTTGATAAAGAGAAGCGTGAAAGTAACTCAAATAAATTGCATATTTATATAGTTGTAAAAAGGTTTTTGCGTAGTGTTGATATAAATCATGTGGTCGATGATAAGTTGTACGACGAGCTTCAAGAGGCACTTGCCCTAGCTGATTTCTATTTTGACGGTATTGTTACCGATTGGTTATTTCAAGTAGACTCTGATGCATCAGCTTGGCTAAACTTAATGCGAATTAATTCATTACCTGATATGCAAGAATCAAACCCCGAGTTTACTCGTAATCTAAGGGAAATTGAGGAGCTAATTGATAATCTTCAAAAGTTTCATTGTGAGTTATTTGATGTATTTAAAGGTAGTATGATGTACTTAAAAACTAGTAAGTAGTTAATAAGGCTTGTTTCTTTTTCACCGTTTGCTAAACACTGCTTGATGACTCAAGGAGTAAAAGCTATCACTTGTCTTTTTAACAACCGATAGCTAACCGCTAAAAACTACCTTACTCTTCTATCGCACTTACAATAAAATACGGATTTAAGTATTCATCTTTGGTGTTATAAATAAGCGGGCTGCCATCAAGCTTAGTGACTTTTGCACCGGCTATTTCGGCGATGGCGTGGCCTGCGCCTGTATCCCATTCGCAAGTTGGACCTAAGCGCGGGTAAATATCGGCGCTGCCCTCAGCGACTAAACACAGTTTTAGTGAGCTGCCTTTAGACACCATTTCAACCTCATCAAAGCGTTTCACAAACTCGGCTAAATCGGGTGATGGGTGCGAGCGGCTGCCTACAACTCGAATTAACCCTTTGTTAGGTTTGGTAGTTACCTTAAGCTCAATTCGCTCATCGCCTTTATCTTTAAATGCGCCAATGGCTTCGGCGGCTAAGTACGATACGCCAAGGGCAGGTGCATCTACTACGGCTAAAATAGGAATGCCGTTTTTAATTAGGGCGATGTTTACGGTAAATTCACCGTTCTTTTTAATAAATTCTTTAGTGCCGTCGATTGGGTCAACTAACCAGTAGCTTTTCCACGTTTGGCGTACATCCCAGCTTATGTCGGCGTTTTCTTCACTAAGTATTGGAATATCAGGTGTGAGCTGTTGAAGTCCTGCCACAATCAGTTTATGAGCTGCTAAATCGGCGTCGGTTACGGGGCTTTCATCGGCTTTGTACTCAACGTTAAAATCCTTTTCGTAAATTCCCATTATCGCTTGGCCTGCTTTGCGGGCAAGGATGAGCGTTTCTTCTAGCAGTTCGGTTTGATTCATGGGGTTAACCTATATTATGTGCTTTTGTTTTAGATACGTTATCAGTTGTGTAACCGATTGGTCTAGGGTGTTTTTACTTGTATCTAAAATTATTTCTGGATTGTTTGGCACTTCGTAGCTTGAATCGATACCAGTGAAGTGTTTTATCTCTCCAGCGCGGGCTTTTTTGTATAAGCCTTTTGGATCGCGGCTTTCGCATACATCCAGTGGGGTATCGATAAATACTTCAATAAATTCGCCTTCGTCTACTAAACTGCGCACCATATCGCGCTCCGCTCTAAAAGGCGATATAAACGCAGTAAGTACTAACAAGCCAGCGTCGGTCATTAGTTTAGCGGTTTCGCCTACGCGGCGTATGTTTTCAATGCGGTCTTCGTCGCTAAAGCCTAGATCTTTACACAAACCGTGGCGTACGTTGTCGCCATCGAGCAGGTAAGTGTGCGTACCTTGCTGATTAAGCGCCGCTTCTAGTGCGTTTGCTACGGTGCTTTTGCCAGAGCCTGAAAAGCCGGTAAACCATAAAATAGCGGGCTTATGTTTTTTTTGCTCACTACGCTGTGCTTTTGTCGTTGCGTAGTTATGCCAAACTATATTTTCATCCATAGTGAGAGTCTCTTATGCTGTGAGCGCAGGTACTAAAACGGAAATACCAGCGGGATCAGGGTTAATACCGTGATTGAATAAATAATAGAAAGGGGTAAGCCCATCACTATGTAATCTTTTAAGCGATAGTTACCCGCGCTATAAACCATTAGGTTAGTTTGATACCCAAATGGCGATATAAAGCTGGCTGATGCGCCAAAGGCAACCGCCATAATAAACGGTAGTGGGTCGACATTAAAACCAACCGCGAGCGAGTAAGCAACAGGGAACGACAAGGCAGCAGCTGCGTTGTTAGTTATAAGCTCGGTAAATAATACGGTCATTAAAAATATAGCTATAAACGCGCCGTACGGGCCAAAATCCCCAAGTACCATAAACATGGCGTCGGATATTTGCCCGGCAAGTCCGGTGCCTATCATTAATTTAGCAAGGCCAATGGCGCTGCCTACTACCACTAATAACTCGATAGGAAAACGGCGTTTTACTTCGTTAAGTTTTATGGTGCCACTGAGCATTAAGCCAATCAGTAATACTAATAAGCCTTTAACCAGCGGCACTATGCCAATAATGCTTAAACCCAGTATTGCGGCAAAGCTTAGTAGCACAATGTTTGATTGTTTAGGCGCAAGGTGGGCTTGTAAGTCAAACCCTGAAATATACACAAATTCGCGCTTTAAATTAGGCAAAGTGTAAAAGTTTTTGCCTGGTGCGAGTATAAGTGAGTCGCCAGCTTGTAATTGCACTTGCCCAAGGCCGCCTTGTAAGCGGTCATGTCCACGGCGAATGGCAATAACGGCTGCATGAAACTGCTCTCTAAAGCGGGCTTCTTTTACGGTTTTACCAATAAATTTTGAAGATTGACTTACGACTACTTCTACTAAGTGTTCTATGTCTTTTTGGTGATTTTCGTGCACTACTTTTAAACCGTCAAAACGGGTAAGTAATGGCACCGATTTTATGTCACCTACAAACAGCAGCACGTCGTCTTTTTGAATAATTTGCTGCGGAGTGACTGCGCAAATGCGGCTCTCGTCGCGAATAATTTCAGCAAGGAATAAGTCTTTTAAATCACGCAGGCCGTTTTCTTCTACGGTTTGGCCTATTAATTTTGAGCTTACTTGTACTTTACCTTCTAGGTAAAAAGGCACGACTTCTTGGTCGCTTTTACCGTTGTCGGGTAAGTATTTAAGCATTACTAAAATGGTAATTAGGCCTACGCTTAGCGCGCCTAAACCCACTAAGGTAAAGTCAAAAAAGCCCAGCGGTTCCATTCCCGCATCTACTGCAAAGCCATTAACGATTAAGTTGGTTGATGTACCAATAAGCGTAATGGTGCCGCCCAAAATAGCAGTGTACGACAGCGGTAATAATAGCTTTGAAGGGGAGTGATTAGGATTGTCTTTTATCGCGGTAATAAGCGATGCAACAACGGCAGTATTGTTAGTAAACGACGATAAAAAGGCGGTTGATAACCCTAATTTTGTTACCGATTTTACTAAACTACCTTTAGATAGCGATTGCGCTAACTTTTGAATTAGGGTGGTTTTTTCTATTGCGGTCGACACTAAAACCAATAGTACTAAGGTGATAAGCGACGGGTTAGCGTAGTTAACTAACATACTTTCAAGATCGATTAGCCCTGCTAAGTAGCTGGTGCCAATAGCGCTTACAAATAACCATGCTGGATTAATACGGGTGCCAAAAAGGCACCCGACTAAGGTAAGCATAATGCCTGTTAAAACGAGCTGTTCTACCATGCTTTTAAATTCCTAACAGGCTAAAGTTAACTTATAACTTAGAAATATCAAGCGCTTGCCAATGCGGGAAGTGCTTGCGTACTAAGCTGTTAAATTCAACTTCAAATTCGCTAAAGTTACTTTGCTTTGTTTGGCTTTGCAGTACTTGCTCAATCATACCGGCAGCAACCGTTAGGTTTGATAAGCGATCGATTAGGATAAACGAGCCTGTTTCGTGATTGCTGTGGTACTCGTCTGCCAAAATAGTTTCGGTTAGTTCAAGCGTTACAATCGCAATTTCGTTTAGCTGTAATGAGTCGCTAGTGCCGTGCTCAAGCGTGTTTACATCAATTGTGTAGTCAATATTTTTAACAATAGCTGAGGTGTTTTTGCTACCTAGTTTTAGGTTATAGCTTTTACCTAACACTAATGGCGATTCATGCATCCACACAATTTTAGCTTGCAGCTGGTTAGTAACAGCGGCCGTTGAATTTGCAGGTACGATTACATCCCCTCGGCTAATATCAATCTCGTTATTTAGGGTAACGGTAATTGCTTGGCCTGCTTCTGCGCTGTCTAGGTTGCCATCAAAGGTAACAATTTCTTTAATGCTTGATGTTTTACCCGACGGTAATACTTTTATAGCATCGCCTACATGCATCTTGCCCGATGTAAGTGTGCCCTGAAAACCACGGAAGTTTAAGTTAGGACGCACGACATATTGCACCGGTAGGCGCGCTTCAAAGCCTGTATCTGTTTCGGCTGCTGGCGAATCTTCTAGTAATTCTAGTAGCGGCTTGTCGGTGTAATACGGTGTATGTGCAGAGCGTGTTACTACGTTGTCGCCTTTAAGCGCCGACATAGGCACAAACTTAATGTTTGATACGTTAAGTTGCTCAGCAAATTTAAGGTAATCGGCCTTAATTTTTTCATACACGGTTTCGTCAAAATCAACGATATCCATTTTATTAACGGCAACAACAAACTGTTTAATGCCCAGCGAGTCACAAATAAAGCTATGGCGCTTAGTTTGTACTTGTACGCCGTAACGCGCATCAACCAAAATAATGGCGACATCGCTTGTTGATGCGCCCGTTACCATGTTGCGCGTGTATTGCTCGTGCCCAGGTGTGTCGGCAATAATAAATTTACGCTTAGCCGTTGAAAAGTAACGGTACGCTACGTCAATGGTAATACCTTGCTCACGCTCAGCTTGTAGGCCATCAACTAATAAAGCAAGGTCAAGATCTTCACCTGCATTACCTACTTTTTCGTTATCTTTATGAAGGGCTGCTAGCTGATCTTCATAAATTTGGTGGCTGTCGTGCAGTAGGCGGCCAATCAATGTTGATTTACCGTCATCTACGCTGCCACAAGTAAGCATGCGTAATAAGCTTTTGTCTTGTTGGCGTGCTAGGTAGGCGTCTATGCCTATTTCTTTTACTTCGTTAAATGTATCGTTATTTTGGCTAGACATTAAAAATACCCCTCACGTTTTTTCTTCTCCATTGAGCCGGCTGAGTCATGGTCAATAACACGACCTTCACGTTCAGATGACGTAGATAGCAGCATTTCTTCGATGATTTCGGTTAAAGTACTTGCTGTTGATTCAACTGCACCGGTAAGTGGGTAGCAGCCTAATGTACGAAAACGTACAGATTTCATTTGCGGTACTTCACCTTCATTAAGAGGCATACGCTCATCGTCAACCATAATCAAAGTACCGTCGCGCTCAACTACTGGGCGATCTTTGGCTAGGTACAATGGCACCATTTCGATGTTTTCTTGGTAAATGTATTGCCAAATATCAAGCTCAGTCCAGTTAGATAATGGGAAAACACGAATGCTCTCACCCGGATTAACTTGGCTGTTGTAGGTATTCCAAAGCTCTGGGCGTTGGTTTTTAGGGTCCCAACGGTGGTGTTTGTCGCGGAACGAATAAACACGCTCTTTTGCGCGTGACTTTTCTTCGTCGCGGCGTGCGCCACCAAATGCAGCATCAAAGCCGTATTTATCTAGCGCTTGTTTTAAGCCTTGGGTTTTCATTATGTCGGTATGTTTACCCGAGCCATGCGTAAACGGGCCTACACCCATTTCAATGCCTTCTGGATTTTTGTGTACCAGTAGATCAAAGCCATATTCTTTAGCTATACGGTCGCGAAACTCGATCATTTCACGAAACTTCCAGTTGGTGTCTACGTGTAATAACGGAAACGGAATTTTTGCAGGGTAAAATGCTTTACGCGCTAAGTGCAAAAGTACCGACGAATCTTTACCAATAGAGTAAAGCATTACTGGGTTCTCAAACTCAGCGGCGACTTCGCGCATGATTTTGATACTTTCAGCTTCAAGTTGCTGAAGGTGAGTTAAAGCCATTGTTAGTCGTCCTACTAAAATGATTAAAAGTTACAAATTTAAAATTCGGTTATGTATTTGATACATCTGTTAGCGGCTGTGCAAAGCTGCTTGTTTGCTCGTTCTTCCCAAACCACGCTAGTTGCGAGTGCAGGGCGGCTACTTCACCAATAATGAGTAGCGCAGGCGATATAATGCTGTTGCGTTCAATTAAGTCGGCAAGTTCGCCTAATTGGCCTGTTACTACACGCTGATTTTTACGTGTACCGTTTTCGATAATGGCAACAGGGGTGTCGGCTTTGCGGCCATGTTTTAAAAGCTCGCCTTGTATGTGCGGCGATTTAATTACGCCCATGTAAATAGCCAGCGTTTGATTTGCTTTTGCCAGCGATTGCCAATCAAGTTCTTGACCGTCTTTTTTACAGTGGCCAGTTACAAATTGAATGGCTTGTGCATGGTCGCGATGCGTAAGCGGAATACCCGCGTAAGCACTACAACCTGCAGCGGCTGTAATACCTGGAACAATTTGATAATTTACGTTGTTAGCAGCCAGTACTTGTACTTCTTCGCCACCACGGCCATAAATAAACGGGTCACCACCTTTAATGCGGCACACTTTTTTGCCTTGTTTAGCAAGGTCGACCAGCATTTGGTTGGTATCTTCTTGAACAACACTATGATCGCCCAAACGTTTACCTACACAAATAAGGTCAGCA
This sequence comes from Pseudoalteromonas sp. SR45-5, assembly GCF_014163565.1. Lineage (NCBI taxonomy): Bacteria > Pseudomonadati > Pseudomonadota > Gammaproteobacteria > Alteromonadales > Pseudoalteromonadaceae > Pseudoalteromonas > Pseudoalteromonas sp. SR45-5. The sequence continues at coordinate 6,707 of NZ_JACJDN010000110.1, forward strand.
TCGCGGCGCACTAGTTCCATAATTTCGTCAGAGACTAAAAAGTCATAAACGACGACGTCGGCTTGTTGCATAAGTTGCAGTGCTTTAAGTGTTAAAAGCTCTGGATCGCCAGGGCCTGCACCTACTACATATACTTCGCCTTCAGGTTCTGCTTTTGCATCTAGCATTTGCTCTAGTTGCTGCTGTGCGGCTTGGGTATCGCCGGTTTGTACTTTACTCACAACAGATGAGTCGAACACGCCTTCCCAAAATTGGCGGCGGTCTGAAAAATGCTTAAAGCGTTTTTTTACTTTGTCTCTAAAGCCACCGACAAGTGTTGCAAGTGGGCCAATATGATGTGGAATAAGAGTTTCGAGCTTTTCGCGTAAGCGACGTGCAAGTACGGGCGCTGTGCCAGCACTTGATATAGCAATCGTAATTGGGTCACGGTCAACAATGGATGGAAATATAAACGTACATTTAGGTTGGTCATCAACCACGTTTACAAACACATTGCGGGCATTGGCAAGTTCAAATACGTTGTTGTTTACTTCATCGCGGTCGGTTGCTGCAATAACAAGCATTTTGCCATCAAGGTGCGATTCATCAAAATAAGCATCAATAAGCGTTACTTCATTATTATGTGCATGCTCTTTTATTTCGTCGCAAAACCAAGGTGCTACTAAAGTAACGCTTGCTCTCGCTTTTAAAAACGCGCGACATTTGCGTAATGCGACCTCTCCACCGCCAACAACCAATACTGGTTTGTTGTCGAGTTTGGTAAAGATAGGTAAATACTGCACGTTAATAAGACCCCTAAACAAATTCAAATATAAGAAAACGCTTTATTCTGATAAGCAGAATATAGTGGCTATCAATAAGTAAAAAATAATTAAAACCAAGTTGATATAACCAAAAGTTATAATAGGTGGGCTTTTTAGGCCTAAGAGCTAGTTAACAAGGGATTGCGCGGAGTTACAAGTAAAATAACCAGCTTATAGTGTTTGGTTATGAGCTATAGCGAGTTTAGTTTAATTTGTTAATATGGAGGCATATCAAATTTTGTACTTATACCATTTGCATTAAATTAGTGATCTATTATAGCGACGAGAAAATAGCTCAATAACAAGGCTAAAATTATGATACATAGTTGTTCTATATAAATAGTTTTTAACCTAGTTAGTGCGTTATTTAATACGCTAAAATGATCATGTTTTTAATAAAATTGGTATTACATAAGCAACGGAGCTCTAATGACACAACACCAAAAAGATGCCGCATTAGCAGTCGCACTGATGGATTTAACAAGCTTAAACACCAGCGATACCACCAAAAGCATTCAAGCACTTGTTGATAGCATAAATCCTACCTTAGGTACGCCTGCCGCAGTATGTGTTTATAGCGATTTTGTTGATGATGCAAAAATAGCACTCGCAGCGCGTGAGCTTAACCATGTTAAAGTCGCAACAGTCACTAACTTTCCAACGGGTGATGCACCACTGAGTGATGTAATTAACGAAACACTTATTTCAATAGAGCGCGGCGCTGACGAAATTGATTTGGTTATTCCTTATAAAAAGTTAATCGCGGGCGATGCTCAAACTGTACTTAATTATGTAAGCGAAAGTAAAAAAGCGTGTGGGTCGCGCGCGCAACTTAAAGTAATAATAGAAAGCGGCGAGCTAAAAACTGACGCGCTTATTACTCAAGCCACGAAACTTGCAATTGAAGGCGGTGCTGATTTTGTAAAAACCAGTACGGGTAAAGTGGCTGTAAATGCCACGCT
>NZ_JACJDN010000111.1:0-8460 GCF_014163565.1 Pseudoalteromonas sp. SR45-5
CGTTATCTTTTTTTATTACTTGCACCAAATGAGGTGGATGATTAATACCACGATTAACTAATATGTTAGTTGCATTTGCAATTTGAATAGGTGTGGCAGTCCAGTAACCTTGGCCAATGCCTACCGAAATAGTATCACCGCGCCACCAAGACTCTTTAAAGCGTCCTTCTTTCCATTCTTTTGAAGGTAGAATAGCAGTAGTTTCTTCGTGAATATCAATACCTGACAAATCACCGTAGCCAAAACGGGCCATAAAATCGCTTATTTTAGTAATGCCTAATCGATAAGCCGCATCGTAAAAATAGGTATCACACGACTCTTCAATCGCTTTATATACATCTACATGACCATGGCCCCAACGTTTCCAATCTCGCCATTTATGTTCAACATTTGGAATTTGAAAAAAGCCAGGATCCCACATTGATGTTGACTCATTTACTATATTTTCTTCAAGCGCTAATACTGCCATTAAAGGCTTTACAGTAGAGGCCGGCGCATAACGACCTTGCGTAGTACGGTTTATTAATGGTCGGTCTTGGTTAAGCAGCGCTTTATAATTTTTGCTGCTAATGCCGTGTACAAATAAGTTTGGATCGTAACTTGGGTTTGAATAAAGTGCCAGCACGCCGCCATCTTTGGCGTCCATAACTACAACAGCGCCACGCATATCTTTAAGCGCATGTTGTGCTATTTGTTGCAAGCCCACGTCTAAAGTAAGTACTAGGTCGCTACCAGGTTGCGGTTGGGTCATGCTCAGGGTGCGTATTACACGGCCACGGTTATTAACTTCTACCCGTTGTGAGCCTACTTTACCGTGCAGTGTTTCTTCGTAATATTTTTCTATGCCGAGTTTGCCAATATCATGTGTGGCGCGGTAATTGGTTGCACGGTCTTCTTGTTCTAATTGGTTTAGCTCTTTTCTATTAAGCTTGGCAACATAACCGAGCGCATGCGTTAGTGTGTCACCAAATGGGTAGTAGCGTGCAAGGCGTGCCTCAATGCTAAAACCAGGGAATTTATGTTGATTAACCGAAAACTTCGCCACTTCTGTTTCGTCTAAGCGGGCTTTTAATACTTGTGATTTAAAACGACGGGTGTGTCTTATATCTTTTAAAAAGTCTTGTTTGTCTTGCTCTGTAATCGCAATTATTTTACTTATTTGATCAAGCGATTCGTCAAGGTCGTCTACCTCTTCGGGGATGACCTCAAGATTGTAAACAGGTTTGTTTTCTGCAAGTAGCACACCGTTACGGTCGTAAATTAAACCACGGTTGGGTGCAATAGGAATAACTTTAATGCGGTTATCGTTGGAGCGGGTTTGGTAGTCTTGGTGATCTTCGACCTGAATAGTATAAAGATTAGAAAGTAATACTGCGACTAATCCTAATACAAAAACAAAACCCACGAATGCTCGCCTAGCAAATAAGTTTGCTTCTGCGGAGTGGTCACGAATAGTGGGTCTATGTTTTAGCATGGCAAGGGGTTACTCGCGATGATAAGGATGGTTGTTATTTAAGCTCCAGCCTCGGTAAAGGCTCTCTGCAACAATTATACGCACCAAAGGATGCGGCAATGTTAAATTAGATAACGACCATTTTTGCTCAGACGCTGCAATACACTCTGGAGCAAGTCCTTCAGGTCCGCCAATAAGTAAACTTACATCGCGGCTATCGAGTTGCCATTTTTCCATATTTTTAGCAAGTTGGTGAGTATCGAGTGCTTTCCCTGTTACCTCTAACGTTACAATACGATTGCCTTTTGGAATAGCCGCTAATGTTTTTTCACCTTCAATGTGTAAAATACGCTTTATATCTGCATTTTTACCACGTTTACCGGCTGGAATTTCGATTAACTCTAGCGCCATATCTTTAGGGAAACGGCGCTGATATTCTGCAAATCCCGTTTCTACCCATGCTGGCATTTTAGTACCAACAGCAATCATTTGTATTTTCACGTATTACTTCCAAGCATTGTCTAAAATGAGTGAGCGTTTAGCCCCACAGTTTTTCTAGATCGTAATAGCTACGTGCTTCGTTTTGCATCACGTGTACAACCACATCACCTAAATCAACCAGTGCCCATTCGCCGTCGCCTTCACCTTCATAACCTAGTGGCTCTGAATCTGCATGACGCGCTTCTTTTGCTAAGTGATCGGCAATTGACTGTACGTGGCGTTTAGAAGTACCAGAACAAATTACCATGTAATCTGTAATATCTGATGTTTCAGTTACGTCAATATGAACGATGTCACGCGCTTTCATATCGTCAATTTTGTCCATAGCAAAGGCGAGTAGTTGTTTTGAATCCAAGGTTTTGTCTCAATTTAAAAATTTAATGGCGCGCATTTTAACACGCTAGGAGTTTTTAAGCATCAATTTGATAGAGCTGATGCACTTCTATGTAATGACTCACTGCATCGGGCAATAGTTCATTCTTTTTATTACTTTTTTTTAGCTGCTTGCGAATTGTACTTGAGGCCGCATCGAGCATTTCGCCCGGTAAAAAATAAAGTTTACCTGCAAGTGAGTGTTTAAGTGCCGCTACTTCGCCAGCATTTGCGTGTTGCATATAGCTTTTGAGCTCACCTTTTACAGTGCAATGTTGAGCTGGGCGCTGGTACACCACAATATGGCAAAGCTGTGTTATTGCCTTCCACTCAAACCACTTATCGAGATTGTTAAACGAGTCCATACCAATTAAAAATAAAATAGGTGTAGTGGGGTGCTCTTTACGAAGTTCTTGCAAACTAAGTAGCGAATACGATGGACCAGCTCGGTTAAGCTCTCTTAAATCGAGTTCAAAATGAGGATAAGGTGCAATAGCTGCGTTTAGCATATTAATACGGTGCTGCGTACTAATTCCCGGAGCTGCTTTATGTGCAGGGAGTGCACAGGGCATAAAATAAAGCGTATCTAAATTAAACGCATTAACGCATTGCTGCGCCATATTTAGATGGCCTAAATGGACGGGGTCGAAAGTGCCACCAAAAATTGCGATCATTTAACACCCATTATTTATTAATTAACCGCGTGGCACGGCATAGGAATGTTGAGCGGCTGGCAAAATTTAATACAAATATGAGCAAGCGCTTGGTAAGGTGCAATTAAATTACCTTGCTTGTAACTGGCATCAAACAACGCAACATCACTGTTTATTTGTTCCAGTGTGTGCATATTTAAACGGTTAATTGCGTTTTGAACTGGACCTTGTTGGTTTTTCCAAATTGCTTTTTGTTTAAATAAATTTGCTATGGGTTCGCCATTTAATAAACCAAGTTGCACACTTATAAGTGTATTAAGCTCTTTGGTTATAGCCCACAAAATACTCACCACTTCGGTGTTATCGCTGGCAAGTTTGTTTAGTACTTTTATAGCTTGTTTAGCGTGGCCATTTAATAGTGCATCGCTTAAATCAAAAATATCAAACTTGGCTTGATTTAACAGCCCTTGCATAACTAGTTGCTGAGTAATTAATGCATTGCCGTGTAGTAGCGAGAGCTTTTCAAGCTCCTGAAAACAGGCTAATAAGTTGCCTTCAGTGGCATTTATTAAGCTTACTTTGGCGTCGCTTTGCATATTAAGTGATAAACGTTGGCATTGCTCATCAAGCCATCGTTTTACATGAGAGCCCGTAAGTGGGTAGCAAGGTACGAACACGCCTAGTTTATCAAGGGCTTTAAACCACGCACCACGTTGTACTTCTTGACTGGCTTTAGCGCCTTTAACAATTAAAATAGTATCGGGATTAACCAGCTCAACTACTTTTTTAAAGGTAGTGCTGCCAATAACGCCTAGCTTTTGTTGGTTTAAATCAAGCTCAATAATAGTGCGGGCGCTAAACAGCGACATGCTCTGATACTGGGCTATGATTTCTTGCCAATCGAATCCTTGCATTAAAGTAAACTTAATTACTTCATCAAAACCTTGTTGCTTAGCACAGTCGCGAATTTGTTGTACGCACTGCGCTTCTTGAAAAGGCTCTTCACCAAATACTAAATAAAAGGGCTTTAGCCCTTTATTTAATTCACTCGGTAGTTGATTAGCATAGCAGCGCATTATAGTTGCGACAGCTCTCTAACAATACGACGACTGGCTTGCTCACGAATCTCGCTAATGAGTAGCTCAAGCTCTTTTGCTTTTGCTAATGCATGATCCGGATCGTCTTGGTAATTACGGTAAAGCTCAAAACGTTTTTCTATCGCTTTTTCGCCTGGGAGTTTAACTACATACGACACGCCATAAGCAAGTTCGTATTCAGCAACCTGACCATTTTGAAACAGCGAAAGAGTTTGGCGTTCAATACTTTCTTTGCGTAAATACAATTGGGCTTTATCTTTAGCTGACGATACTAGCTCTACGTTACTCGCTTTAAGCTCTTTTTTAAGCTCAGTAAATAAAGTCGATTTTTCATCATCGCCTACAAGTGTTAGCTGTTTTAAGTTATCAGGCAAGCTAGAGGCTTTTTTTAAATGAAAGCCACAGCTTGATAACAAAAAACAGACTAGCACTAAGGCTAGTCCATTTTTAATGGCGTTAAATGCAGCCATATTAGTTAGCTACCACGTTAAGTAGTTTACCTGGAACGTAAATGATTTTACGAATAGTTGCGCCATCCGTAAATTTAGTTACGTTAGATTCTGCAAACGCAAGGGCTTCTACTTGCTCTTGAGTGGCATCAGCTGCCATTGTTAACTTAGCGCGAAGCTTGCCGTTTACTTGTACGATGATTAGTTTTTCATCTTCAACAAGAGCCGACTCGTCAACTTTTGGCCACTGCGCATCTAAAATCTCGCCTTCTTTACCAAGCTCTTTCCAAAGCTCATGTGATAAATGCGGAGTAATAGGTGCAAGCATAATAACTAATGCTTCAAGTGCTTCGTTAGCAATCGCTACATCTTGTTTGTCGCTCAGTGGTGCTTTTAATAACTTATTAGAAAGCTCCATAATGGCTGCAATAGCGGTGTTAAAGGTTTGACGACGTTCAACATCATCAGTCACTTTAGCAATTGCTTTGTGTAAGTCGCGACGTAATACTTTTTGCGGGTTAGTGAGCGCTGATTTATCAAGTGCTTGGTAACCTACTATTTTAACGTCTACTGCGTATTTCCATACACGTTTTAAGAAGCGATGTGCGCCTTCAACACCTGAGTCTGACCATTCAAGCGTTTGCTCTGGTGGTGCTGTAAACATCATAAATAAACGTACTGTATCTGCACCGTATTGGGCAATTACTTGTTGTGGGTCTATACCGTTGTTTTTAGACTTCGACATTTTACTCATGCCTGATGAGAATACCGGCTCACCGTCTTCTTTATGCCATGCTTTAGTTACGCGGCCTTTGTCGTCGGTTTCGGTATTTACATCGCTTGGCGAAATCCATACATCGCCGCCTTTTTCATCTTTACGATAAAATGTTTCAGCAAGCACCATACCTTGACAAAGTAAGCGGTCGAACGGTTCGTCTGAATTTACTAAACCAAAGTCACGTAATAATTTATGGAAAAATCGCGAGTACAATAAGTGTAAAATAGCGTGCTCAATACCACCAATGTATTGGTTTACTGGTAACCAATAGTTAGCAGCCGCTGGATCTAGCATGCCTTCGTCGTAGCGTGGGCTACAGTAGCGTGCGTAGTACCAAGATGATTCCATAAAGGTGTCAAACGTGTCAGTTTCGTGAAACGCAGGTGCGCCATTTACTGTTGTTTTAGCCCATTCAGGGTCTGCTTTAAGAGGTGACGTTACACCATTCATTACCACATCTTCTGGTAAGCGAACTGGTAGCATATCTTCTGTTGCTGCAAGTTCTTTGCCTTCTTCGTCGCTAAGCATTGGGATTGGAGAACCCCAATAACGCTGACGGCTAACACCCCAGTCACGTAGACGGAAGTTTACTTTGCGCTCCCCAACACCGAGTGCTTCAAGCTTGTCGGCAATGGCTTTAAACGCGGCGTCAAAATCAAGACCATCAAATTCACCTGAATTTACAAGTACGCCTTTATCGGTAAATGCTTCTTGCTCAAGGTTTACTTCAAGACCTGAGCCTTCAACCGGTGCAATTACTTGTTTAATATCTAGGCCGTAAGCCGTTGCAAATTCAAAATCGCGTTGGTCGTGTGCAGGTACCGCCATAACAGCGCCTGAGCCGTAATGCATTAATACAAAGTTAGCGACCCAAATTGGTACTTGCTCGCCCGTTAATGGGTGAGTTGCGTAAAAGCCTGTTGCTATGCCTTTTTTCTCCATTGTTGCCATGTCTGCTTCGGCAATTTTGGTGTTTTTGCATTCTTCAACAAACATTGCAACAGCATCGCTATTTTTAGCGGCTTCTTGTGCAATAGGGTGACCACCAGCAACAGCAACATACGTAACACCCATAAAGGTGTCTGGACGAGTTGTGTATACACTAAAAGTTTCGTCGTTATCGGTGCGTTTAAATTCAATATCACACCCTTCAGAGCGGCCAATCCAGTTACGCTGCATTGTTTTAACTTGCTCTGGCCAATCTTCCAACTTGTCTAAATCGTCAAGTAGTTCTTGTGCGTAGTCGGTAATTTTAATAAACCACTGTGGAATTTCTTTTTGCTCAACCACAGCGCCTGAACGCCAACCGCGACCGTCAATAACTTGCTCGTTAGCTAATACTGTTTGATCCACTGGATCCCAGTTAACCGTCGACATTTTTTTATACACTAAGCCTTTTTCGTAAAGCTTAGTGAAAAACCACTGCTCCCACTTGTAGTATTCTGGATGACACGTCGCTATTTCGCGATCCCAGTCATAACCAAAACCTAATTGCTTAAGCTGTGTACGCATGTAATCAATATTTTCGTATGTCCACTTAGCAGGTGCTGTTTTGTTTTTAATAGCAGCGTTTTCTGCAGGTAAACCAAACGCATCCCAACCCATAGGTTGCATTACGTTTTTGCCTTGCAGGCGCTGGAAACGAGAAACAACATCACCAATGGTGTAGTTACGTACATGACCCATATGCAGTCGACCACTCGGATAAGGAAACATAGAAAGGCAATAATACTTTTCTTTGCTCTCATCTTCAGTGACTTTAAATACCTGGTTTTCTTCCCAGTAGCTTTGTACTTTTGACTCTATATCTTGCGGGTTATATTGCTCTTGCATCTATGGTTCCAGACTTCTTGCAAACTAATAAAAAATTGCCATTAGGATACCCCAAATAAAGTGCTATTCACAGCGTCAAAAACGCGGTTTTGATAAATTCTAACCTTCAGTTCAGGTTAACCTATACTTATCTAAGTTATAGGGTGATTTAACAGCAATTTTGAAGGAGTAAAAAATGGCAGATTATAAAGCATGGCTTGGCGATTTAACCAAATGGCTAAAAGATGTAAAAGATCATGAAGTAAAAGACGCAGTTACTCGATTTGTTGAATCTGAGCAGGCACTTAAAGATTTAGGGCAAGAAAGATACGCTTTATATAAAAGTTATTTACAGCGCGATATAGAACATGTCCAAGAAAACGAATCGCACTATAATTCGCTTGCATGGCAAGAGCTTAAAGAGTCCTTATGGTTTGAGCTTTCGCACATAGAAGATAAAACTCAGCTTGAGTGGCAATCTCTTAGTCAAGATTTTAAGCACAATGGTGTGTATCACGCAGGCGAATGGATAGCCATGGGCACATTAGTATGTAAGAATTGCACCCATAGTTACGATGTTTATCACGCGACACAAATTACACCGTGTATTGAATGTGATGGAATCTATTTTAGTCGTAAGGCGCTGCACCCTTAAATATAATTATTAAGTGGCTGCGGGCCACTTAATACGCCCAAAGGCCAGCGAATATGTTGGTAAAAAAAGAAGTTAGAATGACGAAAAAATTGCTGCCACTATCTGTTTCAAAGCTCGCACCGAGTATTTCTACTAATCACGTACATACGTGTATGAGCAATCCATACCCCGAGCAACTAACATTTATAGGCCAACAACGCGCCCAAAGTGCCTTAGATTTCTCTTTAGGGATGGAACTACCTGGTTACAACGTTTATGTAATGGGCGAGGCTGCCCATGGGCGCTTTACGCTTGTTAAAGATAAACTTAAGCAACACGCAAAAGACCGCCCAACACCAAACGAATGGTTATACGTAAATAATTACGATGATCACAGAGAGCCTATCGCGCTGTTTATGCATGCAGGTCAAAGCAAGCAACTTAGTGACGACATAGATTCATTTTTAGATGAAGTACTCGACACATTTCCTGCTGCATTTGATAACCCAGGATACCAACGCAAAAAAAAATCAATCGACCGTGAATTTAACGATGCCTACGACAGTGCTATTACCGCAGTAGAAATTGCGGCATTTGAGCAAAGTGTTGCATTAGTCGAAGAAAAAAATTCAGTTGGGTTTGCACCGCTTGTAGATGGTAAACAATTAAGCGATAGCGAATTTGGCGAACTTGAAGAAACGTTACGCGAAG